>JALTEL010000323.1:0-1683 GCA_027073945.1 Caldifarciminota bacterium
TTCCGGAAAAGATGAATTTTGCGTTTTTCTGAGCCGGAATTTCGTTGTTGTCGTAAGCGGTTACTTTCCAGTAATATGTTGTGAGATTGCTGAAGTTATCTGCGGATGAAATTTTGTAGTAATTTTCAGAGAGTCCTTCAACTGATAAAACAAGATTTGAAAAATCGCTATAAGTTGACACATAAATATCGTAGAAGACCGCATCTCCCGGATTAGGGTCACCATTGCTTTCCCATCGCAAAACAGGAGTTAAACTGTTTGCTGTTGCGGTTGGACTGAGAAATTCAAAATCTTCAGGTGGCTGGTTTATATTGCTCAGTGTGAAATAGGAATCGGAAGTATCGCTTGCTTCCTGTGCTGTGCTTCCGCCTGTGGTGTTGCCGTCGTCCTTTGCTGTTACTTTTATCAGATAATAATTGCCGTCGTCAGAAGAAGTTGAATGCCAGAGATAGTAATAACCGGTTGTTTCTCCGATAAAGTTCCATGAAATTCCAGCGTCAGGGGAAACGGAAACTTTAAATGTCAGATTGTCAAATGCGTTGTAATCAAAGGCATTCCAGCTGATGTTAACATTTCCGCTGACGGTTTCTCCTCCGTTCGGATAAATAATCTGGACGACAGGAGGGTCATTTATATTTGCGATGCTGAAGTTGTAATCGGAGGTATCCGCAGCAGTCAGACCTGCAGGGTCATAAGCAACAATTTTTATTTTGTATATGCTTGTTCCATTGAAATATTTTCTGCTGTCCCACGCGTAGAATGTTGTATTTGAGGACAGCACATCTGTAGAAGCTATTACCTCAGAGGTTTCAAAATTATCGGAGGATATCAGAATTTTAAATCTGTGTTCATCGAGCGCGTTTAAGTCGGAGTATGACCATAAAATTTTTTCGGAGCCGATTAAAGTGTTGCCTGCCGTATTCGGATAAATAACGCTGACCGATGGAGGTGTAAAAGTGTGGGAAACTGCAAAGTTTGAAATTAAGGAAGTATTCCCGACTGAGTCGGTTGTTTTTATCGCAATCCAGTAAGAAGTGTTTGCCGTAAGGCCTGAAATAACATTCTCTTCAGAAGAACCGACAGAGGCAGGATTCCAGTTCTGTGGAAATTCCTCTATATCGTCCCATTGATTTTGCGAAAAAGAAAAAGTGGCGTATTTGACGATATAAGAGTCGGTCCCCGAGATGTTGTCCGCAGGTGCAGACCATGAAATTTTTATTTCTCCCTGACAGTCGCCTATCGAAGCGGATAAGTCAGAGATTTTTTCTGGTGCTGAATTATCCTGTATGGAATTTACGGAAAAAGACCACGAACTTTCATTATTGAGGTTATCTCTTGCCTTGATGCGGTAAAAATATTTTTTTCCGTCTTCAAGTCCTGTAAATGTGTAATAGGTTGTGTTAATCCAGCCGCTATTCAGCGAGGTGGTGAAATTTTCATTTTCGCCCATTTCAAGATAATAACTGTCTGCGCCGGAAACCCCGTTCCATGATATTGTATTATTCAATCCCTGTGAGTACTGTGGCTCGGAATTTAACTGCGGTGTTCGCGGTCCTTCTTCCCTGCAAAGAGCAGATGCAGTGTTGTTTCCGGAAGTGCGAATATTTTCGACATTGTCTGCAGGATAAATACAATAGTAAAATGTTACATTGTCCATCAGTCCATTTTCATAATAGTTTACAA
>JALTEL010000323.1:1693-3007 GCA_027073945.1 Caldifarciminota bacterium
TCAAAGTTGTGCTTGATATAAAGGCGAAATTTGTGTTGTCGGACGAGCGGTAGATTTTATAGTAAGCAACGCCTGAGCCTGCATCCTGCGGCACCTGCCATTCAAGGCCAATATCTCCCGCTGTAAGAGATGTTGCCACAAGGGTTGTCACAGATTGAGGAGGGGTGTTGTCCTGCGTGGAATAAACAGAGGATGAAAATTCGCTTTCGTTGTTTGCGCTGTCTTTTGATTTGACACGATAATAGAATTTTTTCTCTTCAAGCGAAGTAAAAGTATAGTTTAAATTCGTAATCCATCCGGAAGATGCAAAGATAACTGAAAAATCGCTTTTTGTTGAGCATTCCACGAAATAGCTTACCGCTCCGGATGCGCTTTGATCACTCCATGAGATTTGATTGGAAAGTCCATTTGTGAATTCAGGTTCCGCATTGATTACAGGAATCAGAGGAGCTACACCGTCGGAAGTTGTTGTTGTCGTTGATTTCAGAAAGAGACCATTTTGATCAGTCAATGTTCCTGCCGTATATGCAAGGGAAGGGGTGGAGTCTGCTCCAAGCCCGCTTTCCGTAAAATCGATATAAATAATTTCGTCATTGGATGTATCAGTTGTGAAATTCGTTCCGGCATTTGCCTCAAGTTTAAAGTCACCTTCTCGGACTGTTGAATCCGCTATTTTTTCACTGAGGGTTATTTTTACTCTGTCAACAATGCCGTTGGAGTTTTTATCCTGCGTGAGCGCTTCGAGAATTACAGGATTTGCCCCATCCGTTTCTGAAACATTGCTTGCTGACGGCAGAATATTTCCCGCAATGTCTCTGGCTGCGTTTTCGCCAATGATAAGATCGTGAAGTCCTGTGCCGGACACTTCGCTGCTTAAAGTTATATCGACAATTTGGTCATTTGATTGAGATCCTGTATCAAAGGTAGAGCCCGATATTCCTTCAAGAACAAACGATGAAACCACGAGAGAGTAGTCATCAATGTTCTCGGAGAATACGAGGGAAATTGTGTCTATTTTCCCATTTTCATCGGTGTCTTTTAATGTCGCGCTTGTTAATGTGGGAGAAGTTAAATCTATTTTGAAAAACCATTCTTCGCTGGACCATTTCTCAAGCGCTCCGTCGCTGGCTTTGATTTTCCACCAGTAGCTTACCCCGTCATTCAGGTTGATGGGAAAAGTGTATTGAGTGCTGGTAAGGCCGGGAGCGAATTTAAAGAAATTATTTTCTGAATGAGATGAAATCCACAGTTCATAGGTTACGTCATCTCCGTCAGGGTCATTTGCGTTTTCCCATGTGAGCATCGGTTGGGAAG
>JALTEL010000323.1:3017-7706 GCA_027073945.1 Caldifarciminota bacterium
CTTCCGACGCCGGAGAAATCAGTGAAAATGGGTCAGGTGGATAGTTGCCGTTGCTGATTGAGAAATCATTAGCGGAAAAATCTTTTCCTGTAGCCGTGCCATCGTTGGCAACAACTTTTATTCTATAATTTATACCGTCGGAATGTTGAGTCGTATCCCATGTGGCAGAGGAAGAGTGAATCGTAATTTCAGGGGAGGTTAGCAGTTCCCATGATAGCCCACTGTCGCTTGAAATGTAAATTGAAAAAGTGTGAGAATCTGTTCTGTTTTTATCCGTTATGTTCCATTGTATTGTTCTTGTAGCGTCCCATGTTTCTCCGCCGTCAGGTGAGGTGACTGTTACAGAAGGAGCTACATTCAGGTTGTTTATCGCAAAGTCAATGCTTGAACTTGCCTGATTTGTAAGGCCGTCAAAATCTGTTATTGTGATTTTTATACGAAAAGTAGTCCCGTTTGCGAATTGCCTTGTGTCCCAGAAGTAAAAAGTTGTGCCGTCCGGCAGGTCTCCGACTCTCCAGCCGTTTTCGTCTTCAAGTTCATTCCATGTTGAACCGCTGTCCGAAGAAACATAGATGTGAAAATAATGTGAGTTGTCTTTATTCAAATCACTATAGCTCCATTTTATTTCGTTTATGGCATTCCCTGTCGCGTTTGGTCCGTCTCCGTATGTTTTTCCATCGTCAAAAGAAAGAAGCGATATCTGCGGAATGGCGGGTGTCTGTATGGATATAACATTCGAGATATTTGACCAGTTTGGCGTTTCATCGGCAGTTTTTAAAGCAAAATAAAAAGTTGCTCCGGGTGTAAGCCCTGTTACTGCTATTGTTTCTGATGTTCCTGCCGGGGACGGGGAAGGAATCGGAGACTTTTCAGACACTTTCGGGAAGTTATCAAAATTTGATGCTGTTATTATGAAAGTTCCGTATCTTATATCATATTCAGAAGCAATACCCACAGACCCGTCGTCTCCCGGAGCAATCCAATTAAGTTTAACCGACCCTGCTTGCGGTTGTCTGACAGCGAATAGAGAATTTACTGCTTCGGGTTTTGTATCGTCATATGTGGTGGCGGATACTGCAGAACTGTAATCGCCTTCTTTTGTTCCGTCATAAGCCGTAATTTTATAATAATATGTTGTGGCATCCAGGACTCCGTTTGTATCCTGATGTGTGGTTCCTGAAATAAGCGATGAAACTTTTATATAATCAAATCCTGATGAGCGATAGACATAATATCCTGATATGTCGCTTTCAGGATTTGCATCCCAGGAGAGATTTATTTTTCCGCTACCCGCACCTGAAGCGTAAAGACCTTGTGGAGCAGATGGTGGAGTGTTTTCAGGATGTTCGTTTATTTCTGTGGAGTTTATACTTTGATTACCCGCAGAATCGACAGATTTCAGGATATAATAATAAGTTGTGCCTTCGGTCAGACCCGAGTCCTGATAAGTTGTAGAGTTGAGCGTTGAAACAACAATGCTGTAGCCTCCGCCTGAAAATGTTGAACGATAGATGTTATAGCCGGAAACTCCTGAAAGTAAATCTGATGAAGATGACCAGGACAGATTTAATCGTGAGCCTGAGCCTTCGTTTAAAATACTGATGCCGGAAGGAGCAGTCGGTTTTGTTGTGTCAATCATCACATTTGCCTGAGCAAAAGAAACATTGGATAAATTGCCGACTTTTATTTTCTGAATTCTGTAGTTGTAGAAGTCGGAAACATAAATATAGTAATCCGCGCCTTCCTTTGTTGCCGCAACATCCAAAGGTCTGTTAAATTGAGTGTTTGTTGTTCCGTAAGAGCCGAATTTGCCGAGCACCAGGCCATCTGTGCTTAAAACCTGAATTCTTGCGTTGCTCCATTCGCAGACAAAGACATAGTTATCAATAACATCAATTCCCCATGGATAGTAAAATTCTCCATATCCGCTGCCATAAGTGTCGCCTGCCTTTCCTCTCCGCCAGACCTTTTTCCATGTTCCGTATTCGAATTTATAAACCTGATGGTCGTTATATTCCGAAACATAAAGGTTGCCTGAACTGTCCACAGCAATTCCTCTCGGACGGTCGAGGTCGGTGATTATGAGCTGGGGATTATTGAGGTTCAAATCCGTTTTCCATATTCCCGAGGTTCCCGATTGCGCTAAGTCATCTGCGAGGTAAACGGCGTTATTGTTTTCGTCAATACAGATTCCTGCGCTTGATTGATGATTTATAGCAACGTTTGCGATATAATCACCGTCAGCGTCAAGTTTCAAAACGCCCCACTGCCAGCCGACCCCGGTTTTATAGTAATAGCAGGCAATATAAAGATTGCCGTATGAATCAACAGCTGTATCGCTTCCGTAATTCCATCCTGTATCCTGCGAGGAATTCCATGCGCCGTATCCCTGAATATGATATTTGAGAGAGCCTGTTGAGGAGTAAATCTGTAATGAATAGCGGTCTCTGTTGACATATATATCGCCGGCACTGTTTACGGCAATTCCTCTTGGATGAGTGACGGATCTCCATTCATTCTTAAAATTTCCTGCCGATGAGAACTGGGCAATTCTGTAATTGAGATAGTCGGCAACAAAAATGTCGCCACTCTCATTAACAGCGACGCCGAATGGATACCAGAATCTGTCTTTATCATAAGGGGCAGGGTTGTCTGTCCAGCCGTTATTTGGCCCTCCGGGTTTTTTGCCAAGGACGTTGTCCGAGTCAATGTCTATGGGATTGCCGTTCAGGTCGAATTTTCTTATACAATGTCCATAGTTGTCATCAAATTTTCCCCATGCTCTACCTGCCTCTGAAACATAAATGTAGTCGTCCTCAATTTCCATTGCGGTTGCGTTCTGAAGACCTGTTATAATATCAACGCCATTTGTGCCGTCCGAATCAAATCTTGTTATTCTGTCGTTGCGGCACACATAGATTTTTCCTGTTGAATCAACATCGACATCCCGTGGATAGGTACCACACGGGAAAGAACTTCTATTGACCGCAAAAATATTGGCAGCACCACCGGTTGACGGAGTAATAGCCCAGACGCGGTCATGTTGGTCTTCGACAAAGAGGATATATTCATTTCCGTTTATCGTGCATTTTTCTATCCCTCTTAGATAATATCCCCACGAAGCATTGTAGAAAGTGTTTTCCAGATAACCGTCACTCAATCTTATTTTGGCAATTCTGTGGTAGTTGTATCGCGTAACCCACGCGTAAGTTGTGTCTATGCAGACTCCGTATGCCTGATAAATTCCTGTTCTTCTCCACAGAGCCTCCTGTGAATTTGGGTCAAGTCGCTGGACATAACCGTTTGAGTAGGAAGCATTAACGATAATGTTTGAAGTTGCAGCTACTGCGTAAGTGGAGTAAAACCAGTTTCTCAGATTTGCAGATGAGTTGTTTGAATTGCCTATGGTATCTTCATAGGAGAATGTCAGATTGCTTCCGGAAACTTTGAAAAAATATGTTCCGTCAGCAAGTAGATTGTTGCTGTTGTCAGCACCATCCCAAGTTTCAGGATTTGGATTTCCTGTCGGCGTTCTCCCTGCTAAGTTAAGTATATTTCTTACCAGTTCTTTTTGTCCTGTTGAGCGGTAGACAGCCATACTGCAATTCAGGGTTTCATCTACATCATATTTCAGTGAAGTTGTGTCTTTTAATCCGTCTGAGTTAGGTGAGAAATATTGAGGATTTGCCGCGGGGTTTGAAACTCCCGCCAGCAGATAACAATTGATAACCAACAGGAGCACTCCTGCTGAAACAAATTTTTTGTTTCTCATTCTCCGAGAATACTTTTTAATCTTCCCAGAATCTTTTCAATCTGGTAGGGTTTTTCCACGAATCCCTGAACCTCCGTTCCCCGTTCTTTTGTGAAATTTTTCTTTGCGCCTTCTTCGCCTGTGGAAATAAAAACGGGGATGTGTGAAATTTCCGGGTCGGCTCTAAGATTTCTTGTCGCTTCGATTCCGTTCATCTGGGGCATATTGATGTCCATAATGATTAAATCGGGTTGCTCCATTCTTGCGAGATTCAAGCCGTCGTAACCATTTTCCGCTTCAATCACTTCATATCCCTCGTCCCGCAGAACTTCGCAAAGCATAAATCTCACCATTTCCTCATCGTCGACAACAAGTATCCGTTTCATTTCCCCTCCAGAATTTTTTTCACCTCTGAAAGCATCGTTTCTGCGCGGTACGGTTTTGAAAGGAATCCCTCAACGCCGGTGCCGAGTTGTTCCCTGAACAAAGGTTTTGTTTCTTCTTTTGCCGTGCTTATCAGAATGGGAATCGAGGAAATTTCCTCGTCATTTTTCATTTTGAGCATAACTTCCCATCCGCTTAATTGGGGCATCATTATGTCAAGAATTATCAAATCGGGTTTTTCCTCTCTTGCGAGGTTCAGCGCCTCGTATCCGTCAGCCGCTTCGATTGTTTCGTATCCTGCCGAGTTGAGAATTTCTCTTAGAATTTCTCTCGCGGATTCTTCGTCATCGGCAATCAGCACTTTCTTCATAATAATCCTTATATGAAATTCGATATGATGAGTCAATATTTTCCATCATCGATCTATCGGGAGCCAGAGGTTTGAAGAGCCCTTTTTGTACCTTTTTACAAATGGTCCTGAATCCGACTGAATGAAAATCGAGAACATTTTGTTGTCTCCGATTTTGAAGCGGCAGACAAACTGTCCGTTTTTT
>JALTEL010000324.1 GCA_027073945.1 Caldifarciminota bacterium
TTGGGATACCGATATGTATACATTTCAACGAATATGACCGTCTGTTGGTTTACGTCAGGATATCTTTATAGGCTGCCAGTTGTGCTGAAAGAATACTTGCCGGATCATGGCGACTCATTGCTATGTTTCGGGCCTGCCTGCTGAGCGTTTCTGCCAACCTGTCATCCTCAAATATTCTGATGATATTTGCCACCAGAAGCGGGACGTCCCCTGTGGGGAACAATAGCCCGATTTCGTGATCCTTGACAAGACTTGGAACACCGCCGGTATAACTTGAAATAACGGGTGTGCCGACAAGCTGTGCCTCGGCAACGCTGTTGGGACTGTTATCAATATAGGAGGCTGAGATAAAGACATGGGCCTTGCATAACTCCCCTGTAACCGCCTGCGCGTTTTGCGCTCCAAGGAATTGAACTGCACCCTGTAACTCTTTGGCTTTATACTCCAGATGTTTCTGATACCCTCTTCCTCCCATAGCACCAATCAGCACAAGTTTTAAATTTGGATAAAGTGGGAGTATTTTTTTCACAGCTGCCAGCAGAAGTTCGGTGCCTTTTCTTGGATGCCGGGCATTGGTAAAGATGATTCGATGTCTGTCACAGTTACTTAAAGACCATTTTTTCACCCAAAATGGTGCGCGTATCATCCTATTGATACAATAATATTGCGCATGATTATTGTAATATTTTACCGTAGCCCTATCCCACTCTGTCCGGCCAAAGAAGAATTGTCCCTGCTGCAGGTAGCGTCGTTCTCTGTTAGCTTGCCGGCGGCTGGCAAAATAATCAAGTATCAAACCAGATCCTATTGCAGTTGCAAGTATATTGTCGATCAGAATTCTGCCAAGCGACAATTTACCAAAGAAACGATACCATTCGCAACAGGTGGTCATGAGCCCCTGAAGGGAAAAAACCACAGGACAGTGTAACATTCCCCGGCACAGCATTTCCCCATAAAACCGCTCGGTTCCGTGAATATGGACGAGATCGGGTTTAAACGTATCGACTATTTCTGCACACTTTTCTATATACATCGGATTGTTATCAACTGGAAAAAACTGTCGTCTAAGCCGTGCCCATTTTTGCTGGACAATAAAATACTCTACCCCTTCACGCCGGAATGCGATATTGGGGAATTGAGGGCAGGCAGTGACAACTCCTAACTGAAGTCCAGAGATATCCTTCAATTGTTCAAGCAGTGCCCCCATCCAGCCCCCTGATCCCTGGGGGTCTTTGCCAAAGTATTCGTTGACTGCCGGCATGGGAATATTGGTGAACCAGAGTATTTTCATATCAGCGCCTTAATTTGTTTAAAATTTTGTTTACAGCCCCAAGACTACAGCCTATATCGAAATAGTCACAGATGAGGAAGACAATGGAAAAACTTACCATACAGCATATCATGATGCACAATTGGCTGGAAAGAGTATGAGCCGGATAAAAAGATTTGATCAAAATAAAAATAAGTCCAATAAGTATTGAGCTGAGTAAAGGCACCAGCGCTGTCTGTAAATATTTCCCTAAGCCTATCGGACTGTTTTTAAGACATATCTTGCAAAAAGGGAAAAAAGTAACGATATTGGCCAGCACAACTCCAAAAGCGAGTCCTTTTACACCATAGAGCATTGCCCCTGCACTTACACAAATTATGGTCCCGAGGCTTCGGATAATACCGCCTGCAAGATATCGCCTTGATAGCCCAAGTACCAGAGGGATCTGGTCAAGGCTGGTAATGGCCGGCATCAGGAAGGCATGTATGGAAAAAATACGCATAAACGGGATCGCCCCCGTCCATTGAGAGCCAAAGTAGACATTGATAATTTCTTCTGCATAAATCAAACAGAATACTGACAAGGGCATGGTTACCCAACAGATTGAAGAGAGAAAACGGTAATAATAGGTTGAAAAACGTTTTTTCTCGGATTGCAGTGAGGACAATGCCGGCAGTGCCACAGAAAAAAAGGCCATCCTGAACTGCCCTGAAACAAGGTTAGGTACCTGTCCGCCTTTACTATATAGACCAAGACTTGTTGCACCAGCAATGCGCCCGACGATAACCTTATCAATGCTTTGAGTCAGTGTGGAAAAGGCATTCAAGCCAGCAACATCAAGACCTATCTTGATAAATTTCTTTGTTCCTGCCTTTGCAGAGGGTAAGCCCGGTAGCCAGCCTGACGCGAACCAACAACCGACCATGACTAAAAAACTCTGCATGACCTGCATCCAGACCAATGCCCAGTAGTTCCCCTGAGACCAAGCTACTATAATACCCAGCAGGGAGCTGATAACTGA
>JALTEL010000325.1 GCA_027073945.1 Caldifarciminota bacterium
ACCTGTTGATAAAAGTTTACTGCTTTCCATACTGAAACAGCCAATAGTTCCCCATGTACCAAGATATTTTCCTCTCCACCGGCTTCCGAACGCCTGGCATGCATCCTCAATAACTGCTATCCTATGCTTTTGTGCAAAACTCGTTAGACGTGACACATCATAAGAGCATCCCCATAAGTATACTGGCATGACTGCCTTAACTGCAGGAGATATTTTGCGTTCCAAATCAGCGTAATCAAAGTCAACACTACTTGGCTCCGAATCCACAATAACAGGTTCTGTCCCTTGATATAATATAGGTGAGACAGACATAACAACTGATAAAGCAGGGACTAAAACCTTATCACCGCGACCAATACCCAAGGCAAATAGAGCGCTGTGTATTGCCGCAGTTCCTGATGATAATAAAACGCATTCTTTTGTGCCAAATGCATCCGCTAGTTCACTTTCAAATATAGACGTTTGCCTACGAATTGCAAATGGATCCTCATGATGAGTTAGGTATTCTCTAAAATCGTTAATAATTTCATCGAGAAATTGATTGATCATTCTTTCACTTCCCTAAGATTCCATTAAATTCCATTAGTTGCCACATATTTACACAATCTTCTGAGAAATATGGACAGTCAACAATTCTTGTTCGTCTATCAGTTGAGAATACCTCATCTGCTGAGTGTTTAATAATTGTCAAATATTGATTTGAGGAAGTACTTGCTATCTTACATCTTGATGGACAATCCCAGACACTGCCATCCGGCTCAATAAAGAATAGACTACGCCCCCCAAAACATCCATGGATTATTCGTGGTGGGTTTTGGGTTAGCGTTTGCAAGAGTAGTTTAAGATACTTATTATTTGGCAAGTAAATTTTTAACCTTGTCGATTTCAATACATCTATTGCGTTCAAGAGCTGACTATAGTGAGTAGTATTTAATGATAATTCAGCATAGAGCGGGTGATCCTGAGGAAGGGAAACTGGCTGAAAGATAAAATAATCTGCTCCCAGCTCAGATATAAGGCGACCAGTATCGGGTATATGGTCAATGTTATACCTCGTAATCACAGAGTAAACACCAACTTTCATATGACTTTTTACTTCACGCCGTTTTCTAAGGAGTGCTCTTAATCCTTCAACTTCCCCATGCCAACCTCTTCCACTGGGGTCAACTCTATAACGATCATTATATTTTGAGTCATATGAATCTAATGATACAGAAATGGCATCTACATTAGTATTTATCAGCCAAGCAGATACTTTTTCATTTAGGAGTGGTAGGCTATTAGTAGATACAATTACATCAATGCCTTTTCCTTTAAGAGCTGAAATTACTTGGAACGTCCCCTTCCACAGAAGAGGTTCACCTCCAACTATAAATACACGGCGAATGATGTTGGCTCGAAAAGATTCTATAAATTTAAGAATTACATCTATAGAAACATCATTATGCTCGGAACGGCTGAGTTCACCATGATGCAATGGTTTACGATTTTTGAAATAGCAATATCTACATCTGAGATTGCATGTCGATCGTAGTGCCCATAGTAGTACAATACCCTTAATTTTATCTATGTTCTTACTCTTTCTATAGTCTTGCATTTTATCTCCTCTAAAATCTGGGCATTACCCATACTGTCGGTATCCAGTTGAACTATACGATGTTGATGTTGATCTGCATAGATCTCATATATTTTTGCAGCGGTTCGAAGAAGCGCTAACTCATCATCAGCAAGTTTTCTACCAAGACGTTTTTGTGTGCGGTAAACTGCCACATCAAAATTTACTTTGAGTAGAAATGTAAGATCTGGTATGCATCTCCACTCAGCTGCAAGTCTACATATCTTGTTTGCAATATTGAGTGTTTCTTTCAAATTTTCAGGGTTATCTTGGTTTAACAATATGGCCTGATAGACCGCAATAGTATCTACACTTCGGTCTTCCACAACGAGATATCCCGTAGACAGGGCTTCAGAAATTGTAGATTCACAATCAAACATTTTTAGTGCCAGAATAAGAAAAGTCTCAGTTAGTGGATATCCGGTTCGAAAGAATCGGTCACCGGTATGCGTTAGAATTTCGATTATCATTCTGTCCAAACTATTGCCGGTTCGATCACTTATTTCACTCACAAATGTTGTAGGAATGTCCTGTAGCTCTTGGTGAAGGAGCTTAAAAAAATAAGTTTTGCCACAACCACTAATACCTTCGAAGCTGACAAGAAAACCTTTCATAGTTGTCTCCCCCTTTTGCAAATATACAAAACCTCCTTCGCCACATTAGGGAAACATGTG
>JALTEL010000326.1 GCA_027073945.1 Caldifarciminota bacterium
GTCATTTTGAGCTCCTGCAATATAGCAAACTCCATTTTTTTCACATGTACCCTCTGGAGAGTCACAACATCTGAAAGTGGGAAGACTCTTTTCATGGGCCCAGCAATAGGAGCAGAACGAATGAGGCGTCCCTTGCAAGCTCGGTGGCGTGCATGTATATTGTTTAGAGCAGTTGCATGGATCTGGCGGCGGGGTCGGCTTCTTAGTTAAGAGCAACCAGTTATTGTCTGTTGGCCTTGCCCTGAATGGAGCTGTTAGATTGCCTATTTCTGAACCGCTCATACCGGAGGTGCCGTAGGTAAAGGAAACAGTGCCATATTCATTAGTCACATTAACTACATAAATGTCTGGCAGAGCAAGTAAATAATTTCCATCAGAGGTTTGAATAACGCTCGAAATGAGGTTGCCGAAACTCAAATATGCTTGGCTGTCTTCAATATTTACTTTCTCCGCAGAGCCAGAGCAACTGATAAGTACATTATCGCCAGAAGTAAGAGAAACTGAAGACGATTTACATCCATACGTCCACTCAATTTCTTCGCTTGTGTAATTCAACTCAATTATTCTGGAATTGGATGTATCTGCAATAAGGACCAAGTCAGTACCATAAATAGGATATGCATCTGAGGGATGCTTCACATCAGAAAAAGTCCATATTTTATTTCCGTTCTTATCAAATTCTTTTACATCGCCGTTGTCATTTCCACTCTCAGAGCCATGCTCTGTAACTAATATTTTCCCTTTCCATACAGGCTTTCCGCTTACATTCTCGAAAACTGGAATAGCTGAATAAGGATTTGAAAGTCCTGTTATCTCCCACAAAACTTTTCCTCCGTATGCAACACCTTCCTCATCTTTCCTTGTCGTATTTGGCGAAACAACAAGAACTCTGTTGTTGTGGCTGTCCGCTATAACAACTGTATCATTGGCCTCAACATAAACTGCATCATGTGGAGAGTCAAGGTCTGATTCTCCGTCTCCTGCCTTGCATTCTCCATTGTCTAAAAGAGTGTTGCAGCCATATCTCCAAACAGTATGGCCACCTTTGCTTACAAGAAGCACTCTGTGGTTGCCTGTATCAGAAATTATATAATCAAAAGCTAAGGACGGTCCGTTTGGATTGCCATTTGCATTAACGCACTCTTCGCCATTCCAAGTGCATCCATAACCTCCGTTGAAGTGGCAATCGTTTTCCTCGCAGTCTTTTTCAGTTATATAAGAAGAACACTTCCCGCCGTTGCATTGAGCCTTTTCAACTAAACAGGAACCTGAATATTGCGATCCCTTCCAAGTGCACCCATGATTTCCGAATATTCCGCACGGATTAAACACGCACAGTAAATAACTGTTGGAACTACAATCTTTCAAATCATCCGCCACTTCGTAATTGTTGTAATCAGAACATTTCTTTGCTGCACAGGTTGTTGAATTTACATGAACCTCTCCATTTTCATCAGTGCTATTACCTCCATATTTCTCAGAAATAACATTGGCTTCTTTTCTAATTGTGTTGTGTGTGGTGTCAACCCAATAAATATCTCTCCCAAGTATCGCTGTCGTGCCGGGCTTTCCTAAAAGTTCATAGTTTTTGCCGGGAAATAGAGTCTTGTAATGAACAACAAAATCAGGGTCCACATAGTAAAAGTACATTTGACCTCCTCTAATAACATATGCAATAACAGTACCAAGGCCGCCCATAGTATTTGAAACTCCTATATCTTTTGGAATATGGAAATCTATAAGCCGCGGCTTGAAATTGGGATAGTAAATATAAGTCCACCTGACTCCGCCAGAAGACGACCAATAAACAATCGGATATGAGAAAATTTTCCAATTGTGAGCTCCTAACTTCATTTCTTTTCCGCCAGAAACACTATATGAAGAGTAATCAGTAAAAGGTCCAAGGTCAGAGACATATCTGGCTTCTAACTTTGAAGAAGTTAGATAATAGAACATGTTCAAATTATATACATAATCTCCATAATCTTGGATACCATAAAAGTTTGTTAAGTCAATAGCTTGTATTCCAGTCAAATCTATACATTTGTATTCTTCACCTTCATATGGAGCATATCTGCAAAGTTTTTTATTGTCAGAGTAAAATGCTACAAAACCACCTGTTGGAAGTGGAAATGCGAGCAGTCTTGCCCATGTACCAGTAAGGTTTCCTTTAATAGATACTGATGATAGCTGCTTTACTGTAAGAGAATATTTAGTTTGAATCAATTTTTTCTCATATATTTTGTCTCCCCCTATAAAGAACAAATAATAACTCTTATCGTCGTC
>JALTEL010000327.1 GCA_027073945.1 Caldifarciminota bacterium
TTGTAGATCATTTGCCCTATTACCGGCAGGAGAAGCGGTTTGAGAGAATAGGGATCCATATCAGCCGGCAGAATATGAGCAACTGGCAAATGGCATCATATGAGAGAATAAAACCATTAATAGAGCTGTATAAAGAAGAAATACGCGGTGGTCCTGTAATATATCTAGACAGTAAACTTATCCGTTTCTTCCTTTAAATTGTTAACAACATTGTCCAGATCTACAGAATACTTAACTATTTCATCGGCAGCAGCAACTATTTCTTCAGAGCCACTATTTATCTCTAAAATACCCCGGTTTACGTTGTCTGAAACTTCCTTTAACTCCAGCTGGCCCCTGACAATCTGTTCCGAACCTTTTGTCATTTCTTCAGATGCGCCTTTAACATTTATTGTTACATCCTGAAGAATAATCATTGCTTCGAGTATCTGCTTTCCTCCAACATTCAGCTCTTGAGTGCTGGATGCAATTTCATCAAAGGCTTCTATAACACTGTTAATTTCTTTATTTATAACATTAAAGGCTTCTGAAGTGCGGTTTGTTTTTCTGTCTGTTTCGGAAACACCTTCAGATATCTCTTTTATTATTCTTGTTATACTGGCAGAGCTTTTTGCAGAAATATCTGCCAATTTCCTTATTTCATCCGCTACAACGGCAAATCCCTTTCCGGCATCCCCTGCATGGGCAGCTTCAATGGCGGCATTCATGGATAATAGATTTGTCTGAGAGGAGATTTGCTGTATTGCGCTGGCCATTTCCGATATTCCTTCAATTTTACTAACAACATCACTTTTAAAACTTTCTGCCATTTCACCAAGAGCAGAAGAGCCTGTACCGACAACCTTGACAAGACTATTAATAGAGTCCTTCTTTTTTATGGTAACAGTATTTACACTATCCAGGGAACTTATCATTTCTGTAATTGAAGCTGTTGATTCTTCCACCATGGCAGCCTGTTCACCTATCTGGTCATTAATGCTGCCGATATTTGCAGTTATTTCCTCTATTACCGTAACATTATCTGTAATGGTTTTATTCATCTTTTCCGATTCTTTAGAAAGGGAGCCGGTACTGTTCTTTATATTTACTATGGCAGCAGCAGTTTCCTCTGCGGAAGCAGCCAAAGAATCCTTAGCATTGGCTGTAGTATCTGTTGAGCTTTTAATACTGGAAACAATTTCTCCCAAATGTTCCATAAAGATATTAAATTGATTAGCCAACTTTCCAATTTCATCTTTACTTTTATTTTTTGATCTCACAGAAAGATTTCCACCTGCACCCTCGTTAAACAGTATCTGAAATTTACTTAAGGTTCTAACTATACCGCTCACAATAAAAGAAATAATTAGAATTAATAGAATAATTATACCAAGAAAAACATAAATACCGTATATTCTAACTCTATGGCTTAAATTATCCAGAGTTCTGTTAGCGTTTTCAAAGGCGGCAATCTGTTCTGAAATATTTAAAGATTCAACCATAACACCAACTGCTTTCCCTGAAAAATCCCATATAGGAAAACTGCTTACAACAAAATTGCCAATCTCTTCTATATGAACATCTTCCTTCCCTTTATCCAGAAGATCCACACTTACAAGAGAATCAGTTGTAGTCTTGTTTGTTGCATCTGTAAGTACATATTTATTTCCCAATACAGGGTATTTTTCAGGATCGTCCAGTGATTTTGCAATTGAAAGCTCATCCGCATTCAAGTAAGCAGCATAGTCTACAGTATCTGATGCTTTAATTACGTTAAAAATTTCCTTAAACGGAAATAAAACTTCAACTGATCCCAAATGGCCACCAGATTCATTATCTATAGAAGCAATACCCCTGATCGCAAATCCACCACGTCCTACTTCAACGCCTTTAACAGGTTCATGGGAGCCACTGTTAATTTGAAGAACAGAATTTCGAAAGGAAGAGAGATCGTCGGAAATATCTAGCTTTACTCCATCTCTTGTTGTTTGATATCCATTCCTCCACAAGCGAACAAGACTTCGTGAATTTGGCAGATGAAAATGTATCTTTATTAAACTTTTACCTGTTACCTCCTTATAGCCGTCAATATACGGTTTAAGATTTTTCCTAAGCATATCTCTTGCAATTTGTCCTTCAGGTGAGTTTTCATCGTTAATATTGCCGCTTAAAGCAATTTTAGGCTCCTCACAAGAATTTGAAACTGGATTCGGGTCTCGGAAGCTTACCCATACAATGATATAGAGCAAGTTTGTAGGTGTCGACAGTTCTGAACCCATAGGCACGATGAGAAATGACCTTTGCT
>JALTEL010000328.1 GCA_027073945.1 Caldifarciminota bacterium
GGATGTGTACACATGGGTCGGCTGCTGCGGTGTGGGGGTCAATGTCTGGACCGGCTGGAACACCTACGCAGACATACGGGCCAGAATCTACGATGTCGGCGGCTTCTCGCTGGTGAAAATATCCGGCCCCGGCGGAACGGTAACATTCTCATCCCTTCATAACGGATGGTACAACACAACCATAGATGTGGGATTCTGGGAGGCCGCAACCGAGTACACCATCAAACTGGATGCGAAGGACACCGCAGGAAACGAACTCAAGTACGACTACACCGTGAAAGGCCTCTTCGCAGGCGTGCTGGACTTCCTGAAGGATATATGGAACGCGGTAACATCGATAGTAAAGGCGGCGTGGGAAGCGGTGAAGAGCGCAGTGGACTTTATTGTGGAGTTTATTAAAGAGATGGCAAAAGAGATCGTTGATAATTTGTTATCTCCTCTGATAAATGCTTATATGGCTTGGCAAAACGATTTGATAAATACGATAAAAATGGCAATGGATGAGTACAATACTACGGGTGGGATCTCAACTGCGACCCTTGAACATTTCAATAATTTGATTGGGGGCAATTTCTTCTCAATTCTTCTTGCACTATCTGTTGGCTTGATGGCTCTTTTCTTAACCCTGACGGCTTTTACATTCGGAACCAGTTCCTTGCTTTCAATTGTAATTGCGCCAATTATAACGATAGCGATACTTTCAATATTCTCTCTTACTGCCACAAATAGCAATGGTTTCAGTTTGGGCGGTGGAGGCCTTACAATGGACTCCATTTGGGATATGACGTTGTCTTTGATTAATGGAGGAAATTCATCCAAATCTAAAGCGCCGTCCGTTGCCTTACTAAGTATTTCATTCAAATTTATTGTCGAAGTTACGGCAATTCTCTTCAAATCAGCTGCAGTGCTCAAAGAGGCACTAGCCCTAACAATAACAGATATTACGGGTATGTCTAGTGAAGCAGTATCATTTGCCTGTGGCCTTTTAAGCGTTATATTAGCCGTGATTGGTGGCGTTACTCATATAGCAGTCTTCTCGCTTTCAGCGATTTTTGTAGGAGGCATTGGGATTGGTATCTCTTTGGCTGACGCAATACAAGCTCGCTTGGCACAGGAAGAAATACATAACAAACTAGCTCTCTCCCTTGGAACTATAGGAATTCTATTAGCTGTGTTCGCTTTCGGAATCCCAGAGAATGAGGGGGAGTGAAAAATGATATACAGGCTGGCGGATGAGAAAACACTCAGAGAAACTTTTTGCAGAGATTCAGGGATGTATTTTATTCTTGTACAATCTCTTTTCTTCCTCTTTCTCCCAACCATTGTTGAGTATATACTCAACAGAAGTTCCGATAATGTATATTACATTATTGGTATGCTTTTAGTTAGAATTCTGGGGTTAGCTGGATTATCGGTTGCCCTTTACCTACTCATTATCTTCCCATCACAGAGTATAAAGCAGAAAATAAGGGAGGTTTCCATCAAGGGTGACAGGATAGTTGTCAGGAGTTTAAATGAACTGAAAGAGTACCCATTTAATATGTTCTGTGATAACATTTCGGTTCATCTTGGATTTAAGGAATCGTCTGCCCTACCGCCTGTTTTGTCCAAATTCACATCACTGGAAGACTTTTTCACAAATGCCTTTCCAGAGATTGAAGAGAACTTAAAAGAACCACTATCCAAAACAGGAACTGAAAAAAAGATTATTATTAATTTCTATAAGAAGGGAAAGCACATATTCGTTCTGGCCATCTCTCCCTCCTTAATCGGAGATTTAGAGAATATCAGAAGTTTTCTGAATGAATTCAAAACAAAATATGAGGAATACTGTGAGAGAAAAGGAATGGAGAAAAACACTTCTGTCCATCAATCACCACCGTTTTTGGGGGATTGATTATCAGCAATTGCTCAGTCTTGTTTTCCTTTCAATGATTCCATACCTGAACACGCCCCCTACATCGTCGTCCTATAACAACAATCTTTCCCTCTTTGTCATTGATACTTTTGTAACCCTCATGCTTGTCTGGATGGCTGCCGTAAAAATACTGAGAGTGAGAAAGAGAATCCGGTAGTTGGCCGCTAACAGCAACATATATATGCCCCCCTCCCGTTATCCCTCACATGGACGATATGATTGAAGTCCTCTTCGAGGCGGCCGTGGAGGTGGAGAAATCTCTGAAGGAGTTAAAGGAGCCATTCGGAATGAAGGTGGCCGACGGGGCCGACGGAACGCCCACCGCCATCATTGACCGCGTGGCCGAGGAGGCCATTATACGGG
>JALTEL010000329.1 GCA_027073945.1 Caldifarciminota bacterium
GTAAAATTGTACAACCAGCTTGAGGAGGTTCATAAGAACAAAAACTGGCACATAAAAGGAGGTTAAATCCTTATGAAACAATATAATCAGGATACTTCGGTAAACTCTAATTTTGAGGAAGAGGGATACAGATTAATTGATTTAAGTATTATTCCGAACTACCGAAAACAACTCTGAAACAGGTTCAATTCAGAATGATATCTCCAGTGCACAGAACTAAGTTTGTTTTGGTAGATATGCGACCTTATTATCCATCTCTGACCTGTCCTGTATTTTAATCAAATCAATGCGATTTGTTGAATCTATATATGTATTGAATTATAATATTCACCTGACGGGGCGTAGCGCAGTTTGGATAGCGCGCCTGCCTTGGGAGCAGGAGGTCGGTGGTTCAAGTCCACTCGCCCCGAGTTTGCGCCCGTAGCTCAAAAGGATAGAGCAGCGGATTTCTAATCCGCTGGTTGGGGGTTCGAGTCCCTTCGGGCGCGTATATGGTGAGAGTAGCTCAACTGGCAGAGCACTGGACTGTGGCTCCAGTGGCTGGGGGTTCAAGTCCCCTCTCTCACCCTTTTAGCAAAGAACACATGGCCTCATATTTCCGCATAATACTTTCAAAAGCAATGTTGGGGAAATTGATTTACTTGACAGTATGCACAACTTGAAACATAATATAGTTATTAACAAGGAGAATGTATTATGATTATTAAATGTCTATTTGCAGTAATAACGGGACTATGGACATCAAATCCCGTTATTACAACTATCAAACAGCAGGAAATACTCATAGATTCAAATGTTGTAGATACACCTGTGGATTACGCGGAATTCGCCCCTCAAGTGGCTTTTAATGGTACATATTATATGGCAGTGTGGGAGGACTACAGAAACAATGCCGATACCGCAGACATATACGGTGCAAGAATCACCGCATCAGGTACAGTGCTTGACCCATTAGGCATTCCCATCTCAACTGCCGCAAACGCCCAGAGGCGGCCGTGTATAACATCAGACGGGAACAATTTCTTTGTGGTGTGGGAGGACTACAGAAACAATGCCGATACCGCAGATATATATGGTGCAAGAATCACTGCATCAGGTACAGTACTTGACCCATCAGGCATTCCTATCTCAACTGCCGCTTATAATCAACTCAACCCAGAAGTGACTTCTGACACAAATGACTTTTTCGTGGTATGGGAGGATTACAGAAACAATGCCGATAGCGCAGATATATACGGTGCAAGAATCACTGCATCAGGTACAGTACTTGACCCATCAGGCATTCCTATCTCAACTGCCGCTTATAATCAACTCAACCCTGATGTCTCTTTTGACGGCACTTTTTATATGGTTGTCTGGCAGGATTACAGAAGCGGATTTATCTGGAGTATTTATATGAACAGATTGACAACAGCAGGCGGAATACTTGACGGGGATGGAAAAATAATTTCCACGCAGACAAATAACCAGCAAATGCCTGCAATATCTTATGACGGATTGAATTACTTTGTAATCCGAACATGCGGTAGTTATATTTACGGTTCACGTATCACCTCTTATGGCGATGTGATAGACACTCCCTCTGTTGCCGTTTCGGGCACTGGCGACACAAAACTGTGGCCAGATATCGCATTTAACGGCTCCAATTATGTAGGTGTATGGGAAACAAGCAATGCAAACGGGGATGACATATACGGTGCAAGTTTTTCAACTGCAGCTGATGTGCTGGACTCTTTTGCAGTAAGCACACAAAGTGGCTACCAGTACACACCTTCCATCACATCAGGAACTGCCAATCAGGTACTTATCGTATATTCCGGATGGATAGATTCCATAAACTCTCAGCCCGTGCATACATGGAGAATATGGGGTAAATTTTATCCAGTAACGAATGTACTGGAAAACAATGCACACAAATCTCCAGGACTTGATATTAGCGTTATACCTTCCATTGCAGAATCTTATTTTACAATCAACATCACATCCTGTTCCAATTTACCAATTACAATCAGCCTGTTCAATACTTACGGCAAAAAAGTTTTTACTCTTTCAAAAGACGCACTTCAATCCGGCATGTACAAAAAGAGATTTAAAATTCCGGGAAATACGCCCCAAGGTATTTATTTCGTACGTGTGGAAACAGGGCATACAGCGAAATGCACCCCACTTTTGATAACGAGGTGACCAATGCAGCCAAGAACCAAATACATAGAGAAAAAGATAATGGACTACCTGAAATCATCCAGAGAACACCCGACTGCAAAAATCATATATAATTATGTAAAAAAGGACTCGGCACATGTGGCGTTCTCAACAATATACAGACTGCTTGACTTTCTACTCAAACAGCACAGAATACGCCAGTTGCAAATAAACGGAGAAGATGAAAAACGCTATGATTATATAACCAAACCGCATGCGCATTTTAAATGTTTAAGGTGTGGTAAGGTGTATGATATGGAAATTCCCATTATGGAGAATTTAAAAGATTTAGTTGATGTTAAAGAGGGGCATTATGTTATGGATGAAGACCTTGTATTTTACGGAATCTGCAAATATTGTCTTGTACATACGGATATTGATGAATATGAAGAAGGGAAATGATAACGTTTCTTGCACTGCTCACCTTTTATACCATAACACCGAGGATATCCTTGTATTTTGAGCAGGATACACTTGTCAAAAGACTCTCACATTTTGTTGCCAATGCACAATACAGCCTTGATATTTGTTTTCACCAGTACTATAATGACACAATTATAGATTCAACGCTCTATGCATATGCAAGGGGGGTTAAAATAAGGGTTATAACAGAGCATGATTATATCAACAATGCAGGGACACAGAGGCTTGTAAATGCTGGTATTGACGTGATAGACGAAGGCACCGGACCAAACACTACAGCCCACAGAATGCACAATAAATTCATCATCAGGGATTACAGGGATACGGATACTTCCAATGATTATGTATGGATGGGTAGTTACAACGCAACATCTTACAAACATGCAGACAATGCATTGACAATACAAAGTCATGGCCTTTCCAGCATATTTGAAAACGAATTTACTCAGATGTGGGGTGATACAGGAGATACGCACTATGCACCGGGATGCAGGTTCGGTTCAAACAAACAAGATGTCAATACAAATCATGAAGTTGTTGTGGATAACATTCCCATATTTGCATATTTTTCTCCCTATAACAGATGTAAAGACCTAATTCTGCAGGATATAAATGCCAGTCCAGAAGAAATTGACTTCTGCATGTTTGACTTTGACATTTATGAAATTTACAGTACAATGACATCAGAATTCCAGAACGGCTGTCAGGTCTGGGGCGTGCTTGAAGGTGATTTAACTGATAACAGGAATGCATATGATTATTTTACGGGACATTCGGTGCCCGTTGTTTACGATAATTACTACGGCGGAAGCTTAACGTTCATGCATCACAAATTTATGATACTTAATGACTCTGTCACATACACAGGCTCATATAACTTCACCTATAAAGCCGACACATCAAATGATGAATCAATTTTTAAAATAGAGTGTCCAGAGATTGCAAATGATTACAAAAATGAATTTATAGCGAGATACAATGAAACGGGCAATACTTATGATATACGGGAAAACCATGGTAGATATGCGAGAGCAGGCGCTGCTGTTGTAAATGCAAAAACTCTCACCGGCAAATGGGTTTATACCGTGAGCGGTAAGAAACTTCGAATGCACAGAGGCATAAATAATGGGATTTATTTTTATCCAAATAAGGGCAAAATATTAAAAGTCATAATGCTGACCAAATGAAATGAAAGCACTGAATATAACTCTGCTTGAGATTACACGGGCACTTTCAGAGGTACTTGAGGCTTCAAATACGCCGGATGAAATCCTCTACGCCGTATTAAAGGCTATAACATCTGGTGAATTTTTCGGATTCAACAGGGCATTCATATTACTTCTGGACGATGAAAAAAACCTTTACGGATATGCTGCGACAGGCCCGGCAAATCTCTACGAAGCAGGTCAAATATGGGAGCAATTGGCAAGAGAGAACGTTACATTGACGGATATGATACAATCCTATACAGAAGAAAAGATGAAAAACGAAACGGAAAAATTCCGCCATATTCTGGATAAACTGCATTTTCCCGCCTCCATGCTGAATTCCGAGAACTGCTTACTTGGAAAGATACTGCGCAGTCGCAGAGCAGAAGTTCTGAGTATCTGCGAAGATATTGATGGTTTTAATCTCATCAAAGCGCTTGGAGTGGAAAAAGCCGCGGCCGTTCCGCTTTCTGCAGGGGAAAAGAATCTGGGACTTATTCTTGCGGATAACTTTGTCACAAGGAAGGAAATAACAAAAACTACTCTTCTTACCCTTGAAACATTTGTACTTCAGGCCTCACTTTCCCTATCAAGGGCATTTCTCATTAAAAAACTGAAAGGAACAATAGAGACGCTTGAAAAAAAGAACAGAGAAATAGAAGAATACCAGAAAAAAACTCTTGAACTTGAAAAGATGGCTGCAATTGGTGATCTCGTATATCACCTCGCGCACGAATTTAAAAACCCTATTGTTGTGATAGGTGGGCTTGCAAATGCGATTTTAGAAGATACGGAAAAGAATGATAAAAGATACCCGTTCATAACTGCTATTATAGAGGAGATAAGCAAACTTGATAAAATATTGCATGACACGGTTCAGGGACTCAGGTCTCAACTCTTTGCAAAACGCGAACGTGTGGAACTTCAGGAACTCATTGACAGAGAAATAGATAACATGAAGGAATATGCCAATTCAAAGCAAATAGAGATAGACTTCGTGAAAGTCAATTATCCGGTCTATCTCAACTTACCAAGAGATACTTTTGCAAATGTGATGGAGAATGTTATAAATAATGCTATAGAAGCTATAAACAGCAACGGCAAAATAAAGATATGGATCGAACACAAAGGTGATAATATATCCATATATATACAGGATACAGGCAAAGGTATCCCTGCCGAAATTCAGAACAAGATCTTTGAGCCGTTTTTCACGACCAAATCACAGGGTTCGGGTCTTGGTCTTTACAATGTCCAACAAATTCTAAAGGCGCTCGGCGGCAAAATGGTATTGGTGAACTCCGAGGTAAACAAGGGAACAACCTTTGAGATACTTATTCCTGCACTGTTGCCATGAAAGAAGGCTTCTCCCTGCCACTGGTAAAAACTGAAATACCCGGGAAGAATTCCATTGCACTTGCAAAAAGACTCGGGCATGTTGAATCAAGAAATCTCACGTTTATAGCAGAAGATTTCCCAATTTTTCTCGACAGGGCTTATTTAAATAATGTATGGGATATAGATGATAACAGATATGTTGATATGACATCTTTTTTTGGTGTTGCATCAATAGGTCATAGAAACGAGATTATATACGATACAATATCCAAAACCAGTATTATTCATGGTATGGGGGATGTACTTCCATCCGAATCCAAAGTGAGACTTCTGGAAATACTATCGGAAAAAATGGGCGGAGGGTACAAAGGTATTCTCGCACAATCAGGAAGTGAAGCCGTTGAGTCATGTATAAAAACCGCATATATGCACACAAAAAAGCCTGGAATTATTGCATTTAAAAATAGTTATCACGGTCTTGGACTGGGAGCCTTTAACTTAACTTACAACAAAAAATTCAGGGAACCATTCTCGCCTTATCTGGGAATTCCCGTCAACTTTATAGAGTTTCCAACAGAATACTCAGGTGAAAAAGTTCTTCAAAAAATAGAGAATATGCTGAAAAATATGCAAATAGGCATGGTTTTTCTTGAGCCTGTTCAGGCAAGAGGAGGAGTTAATATTTTCCCGAGAGATTTTATAAAAAAACTCAAGGTGATAACGGAAAAATATGGTGTACTTTTGGGTTTTGATGAAATCTATGCGGGTTTCTATAGATGTGGTTTCTTTTCATTATCAGAATATTTCGGTGTAAAGCCCGATATAATAGCTCTTGGGAAAGGCCTTAGCTCGCAATTTCCGCTCTCAGTTTGTCTTGCAAAAAGTGATGTCATGGACTCCTGGCCCACAAGCGACGGAGAAGCCATACATACTTACACATTTACAGGACATCCCCTATTTTGCAGTGCTACAATATCCGTCATAAATTATATAGACAAAAACAATATACCCGAAAGAGTTCAAACAATAGGTAAATACCTCTACAAAAAACTGTCCCAGCTCAAAAATAAAAAGAGTATAAAAGAAATAAGGGGTATGGGACTTTTATACGGCATAGAGCTTGATACACCGGCTTTCCCCATTGTGAAAAAACTCCTGCAAAAAGGTTTTATTACCCTCCCTTCGGGAAACGGCAATGTGCTTGAACTATCCCCAACCTTTCAAATAACAAAACTTCTTATTGACGAATTCATAAGGGTGTTAGATGAGACTATTTGAAAGAGTTAGCAATTACATTAAAAACAGCAGTGTGTTTGACAAAAACCTGGCAATAGACATCATAAAATTCCAGATAGAACATATCCCATTTTATGCTGAATATATTGGAACATTCAAAAGGCGGAATACTCTGTCCATAGAGAACATACCGCCATTTCCCGTAGGACTTTTCAAACAACATAAAATAACTGCTATAAAAAATCCGTCAGGTTTTTTCATATCCTCTGGAACCACCTACCGGGAAAAAAGCAAGATATACTACAACAAAGAAAGCCTTTATCTCTACAAATTATCCGCACTAAGAAACTTTCCATTGAAAAACACTGAGATATACACAACCATACCGACAAATACAAAAAGGCATATATCCTCCCTATGCTGGATGTTACATTTATTAATTGAAAACTACCGGGGTGGTGAAATAAATATTGATGATATAAGCAAAATCAAACAGGATGCGGTACTGTTCACCACTGCAATGCACCTTTTATTATTTATGCAATCAGGGAGGCAGGTAATGACACCATTTTATATAATAGAAACAGGAGGTTACAAAAAGCTCAAAGGATATAACAGAATGCATTTCTACAAAAAACTCCGCTATCATTTTCCACATGCTCGTTTATACTCAGAATACGGGATGACAGAAATGTTTTCTCAGTTCTATGCAAATGAAAATACAAGCTATCGCATACACCCAGCAGCGCAGGTGCTGACAAAAGGCACAGGCTACCTGAGGGTTTTTGATTTTGCAAATCTCTTTCATATTTCGTACATTGAAGTGCCAGATATAATAGAAAGAAATGACATAGAGTCATTTGAATTCAAAAAAAGGGATATAAACGATGAAAAGGGATGCAGCTATACTTTTGAATAAACTTTCAGATTATGTAAAAGCATTTGCCAACCTGGAAAATCTTAGAGCCTTAAGCAATATTGACTATGGCAATTACCTGAAGGATATGTTGGTACATACTGCTTGCAACTATACAAAACTCGTTAAATACAATAATTTAAAAGCACAGTACAAAAGGGTACTGGCTGTGCTTCCCGGGAACATTCCTCTCGTGGCTTTTCAGCTTATGCCTATTGCATTGATATATAACATTTGCATCGATTTTAAACTTTCAAACGCTGAAAAAAGGCTTTTGCCGGCATTCTTGTCTTTTCTCGCCAGCAAAGACCCGCAACTGAGCAAAAAATTCGGATACTTTTACATTGATAGAAACAAACTGTTAAATAAGATACGGGAGTATGATTTTGTTTTTCTCATAGGCAGTGATAGTTTAAAAAAAGTTGCAAAAGACCTTAAAAAGCCCTTCAGATTTTTCGGTCCCAAATTCTCAATCGGTTTTATGAACGATGATGGGGAACAAATATTGAAGGGTATTGCAGAAGATAACATCTATTTCGATACAGAAGGATGCCTGTCATTGAGAATATTGTTTGTAAATGCGCAATTCAAACTACACAAGCTTATTGCGGCATTCAAAGCCGTATCAGCCAACATTCCGCCTGCTTCGAATTTCAACGCTGATGCATTCATATACAATGTACACAGTCTTTTTGGAAGTGTGGTGGGCATACATACAAATGAAAACAGCGCGATAATCGAACTTGAGCATATGGTTAATATCTGGCCCAAAAGGACTTTATTTGTGAAGAGAATCCGAACAAAGGATGAAGTACTCAGTTTTCTGGGTAATCTTACTGGCAATATTCAGGCAATTTCAGGTATTTACAATGATGAAGAGAAACGGTTTTTTGAGCAAAGAACAGGGGTGAGCTTTTTTTCAGAGCATGGCAGACTGCAATATCCTCCTGCTTCTTTTTTGTTTGATAAGGGCATAACAATTGAAAACATTATGGAGGTTTGATATGCTAATAACATGGAGTAAGAAGTTTGACGCTGCACACAAAATGTTCAGTTATGAAGGCAAATGCAAATATCTGCATGGCCATACGTACAGGGTATCTGTAAAATTAGAAGGCCATGCTGATAAAAATGGCATGGTGTGCGATTTTAACATACTGAAAGATATCATAATAAACTTTTACGACCACAAAACAATTCTCAATCAGGCAGACCCCATTGTAGAATGTCTTAAAAATACTGGACAACCTGTTATATTGTTTAATGGAAACCCTACAGCCGAAAATATCGCAAAGCAGATAGCCGTGCAAATAATGGGCAACACCAATGCAGAAAAAGTAGAAGTAACTCTCTGTGAGACCGAGGAGCAGTGCGCAATTTTCAGTTTGTTGCAGGGAGAGGACGTGGATATAAAATGGGAAATAGTAAACTTCCAATTGTAGAGACTTTTGTATCCATACAGGGGGAAGGCCCTCTTACGGGCAGAAGGGCTCTTTTTATCAGATTGGCAGGGTGTAATTTAAGATGCGCCTATTGTGATACAGGATATGCACTTTCTCCTGACAATAGCAAAAAAATGACCTATCAGGAATTATACAATGTCATACTATCTGATTACTATGCCCATACATCTCATATTGTAATAACAGGAGGCGAACCTTTATTATACGCAGATACAATCGCATTGCTCATAGTAAAATTGATGGAATATGCCAGTATTATTGAGATAGAAACAAATGGCACAATTATGCCCGGAGATATTTACAAAATTCCTAACGTGCATTTCAATGTATCTCCCAAACTATCCAACAGTGGCGTCAAACGTGCAGATAGATATAAAAAAGATGTGCTTTCATTTTATTCAAATATTGAAAACTCTATTTTCAAATTTGTCGTATCAAACAAAAAGGACGTGGAAGAAGTCAAAAGTATGGTGAATGAGTTTTATATTCCCAATAATCGTGTATTTTTAATGCCTCTCGCCTCAACAAAAAAATCCATAGGTGAAAATGCATCAAAGGTTGCCGAATTGGCAATTAAAAACCAATTTAATTACTCGGACAGACTTCAGATAAGATTATGGGGTAATAAGAGGGGAAGATGAACATACCTGCAATATTTTTGCTTATATTTTCTCAAACAGCATACATTCCCCTACCCCTTGGAAAAGATACGTTATACCTTGAACTTGCAGTGACAAAAGCACAGCAGGAGAGGGGACTTATGTACAGGGATACATTGCCCGAAAACAGAGGCATGCTATTTATCTTCGACAGAGCTGACACACAATATTTCTGGATGAAAAATACCCTGATACCGCTTGCCATAGCTTTCCTTGATTCAAACGGAGTGGTTTTGAATATAGAGGCAGGAGTGCCGTTATCTGAAAAAACAATTAAATCCAGAGGAAAATCAACTTATGTAATAGAGACAAATGCGGGTTATTTTAAAAATCATCATATCAAAATGGGGGATACACTGCTTATTCCTGAAGCTCTTGGTTTAAGATAAATATTTTTGACTGTCCTTATATTTTAAATTAAAATATACTCACTCTGGGGCATCGTCTAATTGGCAGGACACAGGATTTTGGTTCCTGCAATCGTGGTTCGAATCCACGTGCCCCAGCTTAAATAAAAGACAAAAGGAGGCGGAATGGATAAAATCGTTGAATGCGTGCCAAATTTCAGTGAGGGACGGAACCTGAATATAATAAAAAGCATAACAGATGAAATTTCGGATACTGAAGGAGTGAAGCTGCTTGATGTTGACCCCGGTAAAGCTACCAATAGAACAGTGGTGACATTTGCAGGCTCACCTGAAGGCGTTGCAGAAGCCGCATTTAAAGCTATTAAAAAGGCCTCCTCGCTTATTGATATGAGGAAACACAAAGGAGAACATCCCAGGTTGGGCGCAACTGATGTTGTTCCATTCGTCCCTGTTAAAGGTGTTACAATGGAAGAATGCGTTGAAATTGCCCGTCAAGTTGGGAAAAGGGTTGCTGAAGAGTTGAAAATACCCGTTTATCTATATGAAAACGCTGCCACAAGCCCTGAAAGACAAAACCTTTCCAATATACGTAAAGGCGAATATGAAGGCCTGCCTGAAAAACTGAAAGACCCTGCATGGAAGCCAGATTTTGGCGCCCCAGTATTCAATGAGCGGGCAGGGGCTACTGTAATAGGTGCAAGGGAATTTTTAATTGCATATAACGTAAATTTGAACACACGAGACAAAAAAATCGCTAACAAAATTGCCAAAGAAATACGCGAAAGGGGAAAAATCGTAAAGGATGAACGTGGTAATAAAATCCAGGTACCAGGCAAACTTAAATATGTAAAAGCCATTGGATGGTACATAGAGGAATACAAAATAGCTCAAATATCCATAAATCTCACAAATTTCAGAAAAACTGCCTTATACAAAGTATTTGAAACTGCCGAAGAAGAAGCAAGAAACTTCGGATTGCGCGTTACTGGCAGTGAGATAGTAGGTCTTGTCCCGTTCGATGCCCTCTATGAAGCCGGTGTTCATTTCCTCGCAAAACAGGGGAAAAACACGGGCGTTCCCGAGCAGGAAATCATTGACATAGCAATTAAATCTCTCGGTTTATCCGATGTATCTGAATTTAAACCTGAAGAAAAAATAATTGAATACAGACTGAAAGACACTGATAAAAAAAGACTTGTTGATATGAGTATAGAGAATTTTGTTGATGAGCTTTCCACGGATTCACCTGCCCCTGGTGGAGGCAGCGTATCCGCACTATCAGGGTCACTTGCTGCGTCTCTTGTATCCATGGTGGCAAATTTAACATTTGGGAAAAAGAAATACCTGGCATTCAACGATGAGATGGAAAAAATATCACAGGAAGCACAAAAAATCAAAAAAGATTACCTGAAACTCATTGATGATGATACCATTGCTTTCAATCTCGTTATGGAAGCGTTTAGATTACCCAAAAAAACAGATGCGGACAGGGAAATACGCAATAAATCCATACTCAAGGCAAATAAAGGGGCAACACTTGTTCCTATGAGGGTCTTGAGAAAATGTACGGAACTTCTGACAGCCTGTTCTCTGGTAACAGAACATGGTAATGTCAATTCGGTAAGTGACAGTGGAGTAGCCGCACTGCAAATCAAATCGGCAGCAGAGGGGGCATACTTAAATATACTTATAAATCTGAAAGGAATTGATGATAAGACATTTACGGATGAAATAAAAAAGGAGGCCGATATGATAATGAATGAAGTCAAAAATAAAACAGACGAAATACTTAAAAAAGTTTATAAAAAATACAGGGAGGCATAGGATGAAAAAGTTGATTTTTATTGCAATTAGCCTATCTATAATAGTCACCTCTCAGTACGGATGCGGCTGTCTGCGCACAGGCATATCCGTATCAGCAAATGGACCTTCGATTAATATAAACCCAACTATAAGCCCCAAAGTAAACATATCTCCATATTCAAATCAGATAATGGGGCAATATGCTCAATTAGCCTTTGGCTATGCTTTTGGAGTGGGGGGATACTGGATATGGCAGAGTCCCCTTGCTGAAGGTGAATGGACAAAATGGATTATAACTAACGGAAAAAACGACAAATACAATGTTGAGAAGGCTTTTCTCAAAAAAACAGAAAATGGAAAAGAATGGTGGAGAGTTTCATATCAATCGGTTGATCAGGATACAAATACTGTGATATTTGAAGGATTATTCACTTCCGATATGGGAGAACTGAGAAGGCTAAGGGGTAAAATTGGCAATGAAGAGCCGAGAGAAATACCCGTAACAGAGGGAACCTATGTGTATTCAAAGCCTGTAAAACTTACAAAAGAATCATTACAGGGCGCTACAATTGGTATTGAAAATGTGACAGTACCTGCCGGGACATTTTCTTCAAAACATGTTAAATACTCCTCGCTGACCGGAGGCTTTGTTGAATGGTGGATAAACAGCAAAGTACCCGGAGGTATAGTGAAATACAGAGTGACTGACAACGACGGAAAGGTGCAGTTCACTTCTGTTTTGAAATCTTTTGGCAACGGAGCAACAACAATTTTAAACTCCTATTGAAGATAAAAAAGGATTATAGCGGAGTATCCTATGCTTAAACTTTTTAATACACTATCAGGCAAAGTAGAGACATTTCACCCGATAAACACCGGTAAAATCGGCATTTATATGTGCGGTATGACAGTACAGGACAGACCGCATCTCGGTCATATCCGCTCCTTTATCATAGGCGACGTATTGAGGCGATATCTTGAATACACGGGCAACAGTGTTGAGTACGTCCAGAATTTCACCGATATAGACGACAAAATTATTGAAAGATCAAGAAAGAATAATATTGATTGGAGAGACATAGGCTGGAAGTATACCAACGAATACTTGAATGCATCGGATATGCTCAATATAAAACGTGCCACACATTATCCAAGAGCAACTCAGTTTATAGAAGAGATAATTGAACTTGTTCAAATACTGATTGAAAAAGGGTTCGCTTATGTAACAGAAGATAAAAGCATTTATTATGATGTATCAAAATTTCCTGGATACGGCAAGCTCTCCGGGAAAAATATATCAGAGCTTAAACAGGGGGCTCGTGTGCAGCCCGACCCATATAAAAGAAACCCGTTTGACTTTGCTATATGGAAGGCACAGAAGCCCGGAGAACCTTATTGGCATTCTCCATGGGGCAGAGGCAGGCCTGGATGGCACATAGAGTGTTCCGCAATGTCAACGCATTTTTTAGGCCAGCCATTCGATATCCATATGGGAGGACAGGACCTTATATTCCCGCATCACGAAGATGAAATCGCTCAATCAGAAGCTGCTTTTGACAAACAATTCGTTAACTACTGGGTTCACATCGGATTTATGAACATAAAAGGAGAGAAAATGTCCAAATCAACAGGATTATTTTTTGCCATATCCGATATACTTAAAGAATTTGAACCGGACGCTGTAAGACTTTTTATATTACAAAAACATTACAGAAGTCCCATAGATTATAATAGAGAATTACTTATGCAAAGTTCCCAGGCACTTACAAAGCTCAATCATATACTGCAACAAACCGACACAAATACAAGGACACTTAACAAATCCTTGCTGCAGAAGTTTGAAGAGGCTATGGATAATGACCTTAATACCCCTACTGTAATCGGACAGATTTTTTCCTATATCAGAGAAAATCCGCAGGATACGGCAACACCCTATGTCATTCTTAAAGCTCTGGGGTTCAGAGGCAAGTCCATATCACACGGGAATTTACTGGATAAAGTCATGCGTATAATTATAGAAACAAGACAGCAATTAAGAGAGCAAAGGCATTTTGAACTTTCTGACGCAATACGGGATAAACTTTCTTCCATAGGTATAGCCATTGAGGATACTAAAAATGGCAGTAATTGGAAGGCTTAAATTTGAATGTACCTGCACTTTCGTATATAATTTTATAAACAAAGGAGGATATTAATGAAATTTCTTTTAATAATAGTCAATCTCATACTTGCGGCTGTATTAGTGCTTATAATAGAATATCCGGTTATAAAATCCAGGAAAATCGTCGACGGTACTGTAACATACACACCCACATTAACCGCACTTCCTCTTTTCGTGGCAAAGGAAGAAGGCTTTTTTGATTCAACAAAGGTTAATGTGAAAATGGTTGAAGCGGGCATAAACGGGAATGAGGTTGATGATGTGAAAAACGGAACTTACATTGCAGCTTTCGGGACTGACTGGTCAAATTTTGTTTACAAAGGAGCCATCAAGCCCGATGCTTTCAAAATAATGTACTCTACTTTTTCTTCTATTGATATGCCTTACACTGCCTTATACGGAAATCCGAGAATTGCGTATAAGGGTATTAAAGACCTGAAGGGCAAACGTATCGGATATTCGTCTCTTACAAAGGACAATAAATGGGTACGATACATATACCTTCAGTACGGAGGTAAAAATAAGAATGATCTGACACTACTATCGCTTGGTGTAAATGAGATGGATAGTGCCATTATAAAAAAGAATGTTGATTTCATAGTTGCCAGAGAGCCTGAAAAGTCCATACTCGGCCTTGATAAAAGACATAATAAGCTTGATGAAAATGCATTTCTCGAACAATATGTCCAGGCTCCATTTCCAGTTGGTGTCGGCTACACTTCAATTGCCTGCCTGCAATTTTTCCCTGAACCAACCAAAAGGATTTCAAGAGCTATTTTAATGGCTGTAAAATACATGCGCAATCACCCCGATGTAGCAAGCAATATTGCACACAAATACCTTAACATTGATTCTACCGTTACAAACTTTAATGTGCCTTCTTTCAAGATAATGGACGAAATAGACCCATCTGAAATAACAAAAACAACTGATATGATGCTTAAATCCGAAATTACACTTAAAGAAGCGGATTTCTCTCGCTCTATATTAAAGCCTCAGGAGATTAAATAAATATTTAGAGATTTCATAAAAGAGAACAGTTCTGCGTTGTGGGCTGTTCTCTTTTTTCTTACATACACAATTTCATTTTATCCATTTCACCAGTATTATCTCGCTTTCATATCCATCTTTTTTCTGCTAAAACTCATTGCATCCATTGAGCGTAAGGTCTTTTTAAAATTACTCTTTGTATTTTACCTGTTCTTTGCATTTCATACATGGTGGCTATTAAATATGGAGGTAGAGCCTTATGTTAGAAAATATCTTTATATAGGTATTGTACTGCTTCCATTATACATGGCTTCTTATTACGCCTTGTGGGGATATATAGTGAAAAGGTGGAAGCAGGACAATATATTCGGAATTTTTTTGTTCCCATCACTATGGGTATTACTTGAATTTATACGTTCGGTCGGGTACCTCGGTTTTCCATGGATGAACCTTTATTATTCACAACTAAATAATTACCCTGTGATGTCTCTCAGTGCAATAGGTGGTGGCTATCTTATAAGTTTTTTAATAGTATTTTTAAATGTATTGCTTTATAACGTGCTTAAAAAAGGTACGCCCAAATACATTTTTACTTATGTAATTAGTATTGTGGTAATTGTTACAGCAGGATTGGTTCAGCTCAAAAAACTATCAAATTTAAATCCTGCAGGATTCTTAAAAATAGCAGTGATGCAACCTGACATACTTCCAAGAGATGTTTATGACCCAAAAGAATGGGCAGAAACAAAGCGTGCATTTGAAAAGCTCAATAACTCAATCAAGGATTCTTTAAAGCTCATAATTTTTTCCGAGTCAGCCATACCTTCCTACTACAGATTTTCCAGCAGAGCACGAGAACTGATAGAAACTATTTCGGACAAGCATTCAAGTTATGTACTTTTCGGGGCTCAAGACTACAGAAGAGTTAATAACAAAGGGCATTATTTTAACACAGCTTTTCTCGTCAGGGGGGACTCAATTTACGACACTTATGACAAACAGCATCTTGTGCCTTTCGGAGAATGGTTACCGTTTGCAAATTATCTTCCATTTTTATCCAAAATAGATGTTGGTGAAGGTAATTACTCCCCTGGAAAATCAAAGCTTATACACATAGGTGGAAAAAAGTTTGGCGTGCTTATATGTTTTGAATCAATATTCCCCGAGATAGCAAGAAAATTTGCAAAAAAGGGCGCGGAATTCCTGGTTGTTATGACAAATGACGGTTGGTACGGAAAATCGTTGGGACCAAAAGAACATTTTGAGATGTCCAGATTCAGAGCAGTCGAAACCGGGCGATATGTGGTAAGAGCCGCAAAAACTGGGATATCGGCCGTTATAACACCTACAGGGCATATAAAAAGGTATATAGGACTATTTAAAAAAGGTTTTTTTTCTTTTAATTTACCCATATTAAACTATAAAACAATTTACAGCAGGATTGGAGATATTGCTGTTACAATCTCTCTGTTGATTGTTACGGCCTATCTGGTTTATAATAATATCATTAACAAAAAGAGGAGGATATAATGAGAAAAGTTGTAATTATGCTGTTCACCGCTGCATTATTGAGTGCTGCACAGAATGTAACGATAGAGGATATTCAAGGGCACCAGGATGACTCCCCTTATGCTGGTCAAACAGTGACAACCTCCGGAATAGTCACAGGAGTTTATGTAAATACAACACTTAGAGGCTTTTCACTTGAAATGAAACCCGGAGGACCATGGAGAGGCATTTTTGTATATACTGGCGGTTATCCAACTGTTGGAGAGGGAGATAGCGTTATGGTAACCGGCGGTGTAAGTGAATATTACGGAAAAACGGAACTTAGTGCAGATTCCGTTTACATATTGCAGAGCAATGTTCAGCTACCTGAGACGATGTTAGTAACAACAGGTAGTGCTCAGCAGGAACAATACGAAGGTGTTTTGGTACAGGTTGTCCATGCCATGTGTGATTCACTGCCAAACAGTTACGGAGAATGGTATATGCATGATTTTTCCGACACACTTCTTCAGGCAGATGACCTTGGATTTTCCGCAAATGGACAAGTAGTAGTGGGGCAGCGCTATAATGTGACAGGTTTTATTGATTACAGCTATGGAAGTTACAAAATTGAGCCGAGATATCAGGCAGATGTCACACATGATACATCCAATATTCCCCCTATCGTTAAAATACTGAGTGTCAATCCCTCCATGCCGGAATCCGATCAGAATCCCGTTGTAACAGCTGTAGTAAGGGATGAGGACGGAACTATCACAGCTGACACGCTCTATACATCTCTTGACACATTTACCACCATTGATACATCCTTCATACCATATAACGCATCAGGAGACACGGTAAATTTTTTACTTCCGAGGTATGCAACAGGGTCAGTTATATATTTCTTCATAAAGGCTTATGATGATAAAGGTGCTATAACTTACAGTGATACAATGCAATATCTTGTTGACCCGGGCAATCAACTAATCCCCATATCATATCTGCACATACTTGACAATGACGGTGTAAGCGTTTTTAATGGAAAAACTGTGACCGTATGTGGAATAGCCACAGTTGCCGGAGAATTTGATAAGAAATACTATATTCAAGATAAAACAGGTGGTGTTGTTTTATATGGCCCTTCAGGCTCCATATACAAAGGGGACAGTATTGTTGCAACAGGCATTGTCGACCAGTACAGCGGCCTTGTTGAGCTGTCATACCCCACAACAACATCATATGGCCAGGGAGCACCTGTAAGCCCGAAAGTACTTACGATTTCTCAATTAAACACAGGTGGTGAAAAATACGAAGGCATGCTTGTCAGAATAAACAATGTCACAACATCAAGCTCTTATTTCCCATCTAACAGCACAATTGACATAAGCGATAATTCAGGTACATTCACCCTTTATGTTGACAAAAACACAAATATAGCAGGTAAACCCATACCAGGCGGCCAGATGGATATCACAGGGGTTATTTCCCAGTATGACAGAGACGTGCCGTATAATAGCGGATACCAGATAATTCCAAGAAGTAATGCCGATATCGAAGCCAGTGGGAATGGTTCGGGACTGGTGAGCTTTTCCCCACCATTCGGCCATAAAAATGATACTCTTGCTCTCACAATAATACTCAGGAAAGATAAAAGCCAGCTTGCTGCTGCCAGGTTTGCATTGAATGATTATATAAACAGCACGGACAGCATTACCGTGGAAAACGGTCAATATACCCTTGATGCCCAATATCATTTAACTGTATACAATATCAGCTCTGATTCTGTTATCATTCATATCTATGGACTTTATCTGCCAGATACACTTGATTCTATTCCAATTCAGGTAAAAACGTCCACACAGGATACATTGAATCTCAATGAAACTCTTCAAAGCCCCATAAGCTTTTTTGTAACAACCCCGATTTTTGACGCCCAATTTCCCGGAAGCGACGGAGTCACTCCTCAAGATTCAGGTGAAATTAAAACCCTCGCAGGTGTTGTGGTAGGTCCCAACAGATTGTTTTCAAGTGAGCAAACAAATCTATGGATACAGGACCAGACATCCGGCATTGAAATTTACTACTCATCTCCCATACAGGACTTTGACACAGGAGATGTTGTACTTGTCAAGGGGACAATAACAGAATACAACGGGCTTACTGAAATATCACCCTCTGCTTCGGAAGATATAAGAAAAATTGGGAAGGTCCGCGCCATTCAACCTGCTACCCTTAATGAATCACAGGGCATATCGGAGAATATGGAAGGCACTCTGCTTAAATTCAAGGGAGAAGTGGCACAGGCTCCGTACATGGCCGGAAGCGGATATGACCTATATGTATGGAACGGAACAATCCCGATTACCGTTTACGTTTACACAAGTACGGGTATCAATCTCAACGGCATTCAAGCAGGGGATATGCTTGAAGTTACGGGCATTGCATCACAGTATGATAGTGATGCCCCTTATACAGATGGCTATCAGCTCATTCCAAGATTTCAATCCGACGTAGTAAAAACACAATCACAAGCAGGGGGATCTCCTTCACTTTCAGCAATTCCTAATGTGGTGGACAAAACAAACGGTGAAGTTGTTACAATAAATGTGGCAGGACCTGCGGATGCAAAATACAGATTAAGGCTTTTTGATTCAAGAGGCAGATTGATAAAGGATTTTTACAGTGGAACATTCAAAATGGGGCCTGCAAATGCGCAATGGCGTCTGGATGACAACAGGGGAGCCATTGTCAACATGGGATTGTACATTCTCCAATTGGAGGTTCAATCAGAAGACGGCAAGCTTACCAGGATAAACAAAACAATAGTTGTGACAAAGCCAAAATAACACAGTATGCAAGGCTTTGTTTATCCTGAATACAGAAGCAGGTCAATAGTCGAGGTTCCTAACACAATTCTAAAAGTATTCGGTTTCCCCGGATATAGAGCATTGGATGAAAGCATAATCACCAGAAACTTTGAGGATATTAACAATGTTGTGCTGTTTATTATAGACGGATTGGGAAATAAACTGTACACTCAATTACAAAAGCAAGATTCTCTTGCAGGATTCGGCAAGCTGCATCATAATTACATAACATCTGTCTTCCCTTCAACGACAGCTGCTGCTCTAACCTCCTTTGCATCTGGGAAGCCGCCTTCCGAACATGGCATTCTGGGGTTCCGCATCTTTCTTGAGGACAGTTTCGACACTCTTAATACCATCTTTTACTATGTAGAAGGACATAGGGAATGTGCCCCCCATATAGAGCCTGATGACCTTAAACCCACATTTTACATATACGAGCCATTAATGCGGGAAGGTTTTAAAGTTTACAGTCTTTTGAAACGTGAATACATAGGGTCACCATTTACAAAAATAATTTACGGTCTGCAGGAACCTATAGCACATGATAATATCGTAGACCTTATTATCGATGCTGCTGATATTTTAAAAAACAATCCCGGTGATAAGAAATTTCTGTCTCTTTATACCGCAGATGTTGACAGCATTTCACACATGTATGGTCCGTTTTCCAGCCAGGTTATGGCCTATATTAAAAACCTGGATAGCCTGCTTCTGCAATATTTGCTTCCTGCAATAAATTTCGATAATACCCTGCTTATTATAACAGCTGACCATGGTCATATAGAAACCGATGAAACCAATTCAATAAACCTATTTGAGGACCAATACGTTATGAAGCAAATTACCCAGTATCCTGCGGGCGAATCAAGAACAATGTATTTTAAAGTGAAAAATGAAAAAGAATTTCTTGAGCATTTGATTGAAAAATACAACGATAAAGCGGAATTTTATCTATCGGGAGATGCTATTCAAAAAGGTATATTTGGTGGAGATGTGGAAAACCATTTTAAAAATAGATTGGGCGATGTAGTTGCAATAGCAAAAGACAGCTTTTATTTTACATACGAGAGAGAAAGGCATATAAGGCCGTTTGTAACTGGTAAAATAGGCAAACATGGAGGCATGAGTCTGGACGAAATGCTCGTTCCGCTCTTATGGAAATAAAAAAGGCAAAACTCTCAAACACAAAAAAAATTTTAATAGTAACCACTTCCTTCCCTTCTGATGAAAACGACACTGCAGGAATAGCCATAAAACAACTGGCCTGTGCAATGAAGAACATTGGTATGCATGTGGAGGTATTGTGCCCCAGCATTGGCTCAAAAGACGAAAAAGGAATTATATCTGGCATTAAAGTGCATAGATTCAGGTACTTTTTCAGGAAATATGAAATGCTCTTCGGAAGAGGTGGAGGTATCATGCCCATGTTAAAAAAACACCCGATATTGTACCTTGTACTTCCATTTGCAATAATTTCATTTATAATAGCCATTTTGAAAACATCCTCAAGGTTTGATGTGATGCAAATTGAATGGTCCGTAAATGGTCTTTTTGCCTTACCAGCCAGATTTCTTTCAGGTAAAAAAATGGTTGTTTCGCTACTGGGAAGTGATATGATGAAAGCACGAAGCTCACCATTGTTCAGATTGATAAACTCCATTGTGTTTAAGTCCTCAGACGCCGTAACTGCGGTAAGCAGAGCTTTGAGAGAAGAAGCACTGGAGCAGGGTTCTGAAAAAGAAAAAACTTTTTACCTGCCTTATGGATTATCTACGGAATTCCTGGGGAAACGCCCCGCATCATTTGAAAAGCCTTTTAAATTATTGTATGTTGGAAACTTAATTAAGTTAAAAAATGTTGATATAATCCTGAAGACTATGAAGCTCTTACCTTCCTATTATACACTTACCATAGTGGGTGACGGACCGGATAAAGCGTACTTAGAAAATTTGTCCGCAGAACTTGGTATCAACACCAGGGTAAAGTTTACAGGCAGATTGCCACACGACCAGATACCCGAAATCATGTCAGAGCACCATGCTCTGATACTTATAAGCCTATCAGAGGGCAAACCCAACGTAGTTTATGAGGCTATGGCATGCGGATTGTCTGTTGTGGTCTCAAACATCCCCGGAAGCAGAGAATATATTACAGATAAGGTAAACGGATTAGTAATAGAACAGATAAATGAAAAACAACTGAAAAATGCACTTTTAACGTTATTTTCTTCCAAGGAGCTATATACGGAAATCTCCGACAATGCAAAGAGGTTTGCCCGGAAAAACAAAATTACATGGGAAGATACAGCGCGAATGTACAACAACATATATGCTAATTTACTGTAAAACTTTACTAAAACAAAGACTTTGTTGAGTGGACTTGAATTTCAATTTATAATTTTAATATGAAGAATATAGGTTGGTTTTTGTTGGTAATTCTCCTTTTGCATTTAGGTCTGGATATCTATGCATACCATTTTTATTACATTCCCGAAAGAGCCGAAATTTCAGCACTTATAAAAGAAAACAAAACACTAAAGGCAGATATTTTTGAAAAGTTGAAAAAGCTTAAAAATCCTGTTGTGGATACTGTTTTTGTTAATTCAAAAACTACCGGCCAAAACAGACAGCCTCTGGATATGGCATTCCCCTTATCC
>JALTEL010000330.1 GCA_027073945.1 Caldifarciminota bacterium
TAATAATACTAAATTATCCGCAAAAATTATACCATAAACATAACATACTGTTACTATAGTATTTTTTATAGCATAGAACAAAAGAGATATTACCATTGTAAAATTAAACGACACCTTTTCAGGCCATTGGGGAATAGCCCTTCCATTTGGGTTTTCATATGTCATCGAAATAAAAGCGAATTTTAGAAAGGGCGAATTCCGGGACTAGCCTGACAGAAAAAAGAGCCGGGAATAGTGTCGGAATACTTTACAAATTTTACCGTAAAACAATACGCGTCCAAGGGGCACCGACAATTTATTGAAAATAGCTCAAGGCTCAAAGCTGAAAGCTCAAAGCTCAAGGCTCAAGGCTGAAAGCTGAAAGCTCAAAGCTCAAAGCAAAAGATTAGATATGATTTCTTGCCTACCCTTTGAGCTTTGAACTTTGGGCTAACTTTCATGCTCTGGAGTGATGAAGTCTCCGTCATGATAGTTTAGGTGATCGAATTACTAAAAAAATCCCCCGGCTTCCCGGGGGATCTCTGAACTTAAGTAGTTTGCCTTGATTTTCGATTTAGATATTACGCCTTACCCAACTTTTTCCTGTAAACGGCTCCAAGACCTAATAGACCCAGACCAACACCCATGAGCAGGACCGTGGCTGGTTCGGGGACAGGGGAAGCATGAGCAGTAACGGTGGCCGAAACAGTCGTTGTATTACCGAAACCTACTACACATACATCTTCAAAATCAACATCAAAGTAACCTTTATCATCGTCTAGCGCAATCGTCTGAGGCATGTCCGACCAATTTAAATAACCACCTGATATTATACCAGATAATGTTAGCCATCCGCCGCTACCGCTGCCAGTGACTTGAGATCCGGCAGGTTTCTCAAATGCCAATGTCGCATTAACATCAGCTGTGCCATAACCTAGCCCATCAACTGTGAGTTTAAAAAAATCAAACGTACGACTCTCGCCGTCATCTAAGGAGAAAACCACGTCATCCAAACCATCTACGAGTTCAGCTTCTATGGAAGTCCATCCAGTTGTGCTCACATTACTGAGTGTTACTGAAGAAGCGGGGCCATTAATGTCAAAATTAATTGGGATAGCACCTGCCATTCCAGCTATGCCCAAAGACAGTATCAATGTGCACAAACAAGCTAAATATTTTTTCATTTATTCCTTCCTGATTTTTCTGTATTTAGTATCATTCGTCTCATGAACAACTCTTACTAACTTCATTTATAGCAGCAATTAGCATACCATATCTACAAGTTATTGTTATTACAAAGAATATTAAAATACAACAAACCAGATAATCAGGCCATGTAAAATTTTACGACACATTTTTTCAAACCAGGCAAATGCATCTATCTCAGTAAATACCGGATAACGTATAGAAATCACTACAAGATTTGGAGGATCTCGATTTTATCATGGACTGAGAGCAAAAATCAGCCACGGAAATGATGTCGGAATATTTTACATTATTTGTCTCCTCAAACAAAACAGCCACCGCTATAAAGGAAAACCAGCTATACACAGCGTAAAAAATTATTGCATATCCGATTCGTTAACAATTCTTTTTGTCAGACAAGATTAACAGGATTACACAGATTTTTCTCAGATCGTAGGGTGCACATTGCTTCACCGTTCACAGGAATTGACCCACCAGAATTATGCTCAAATTTTGACCCACCTCTGATTTCTTAATTTGATTTTTCCAGCATAGCCCGGTTTGTGGACCTCCAGTAATTTCATTTCTGGGAGGGGGCATCATGAGCCGGATTTGTATTTTTTGTGGAAGGTCATTTGAACCATGTCCAACAGTACCTAATCAACAGTATTGCTCTCATCCAGAATGTCAGAAGGCACGTCGTCGGAAGTGGCAGAAGGAGAAACTTGCCACAGATAAGGTCTATAGAGCCAATCAAGCTGATTGTCAGAGGGTCTGGAGGCAGAGAAATCCTGACTACTGGCGGCATTACCGCGAGACACACCCGGCATACACTGAACGAAACAGGCAGCTCCAACGACAGCGCAATTCCAGAAAACGACAGTCCTCCAGAAAAGATGGATCCATGGTTGCAAACATGGACGAGTTGACCAGGCGAAATAACTCCCTATCTGGTCACTACAGACTCATCCCTATTGACCGGATTGGGGTTGCAAACATGGACGAGTTAATTGTGAAAATAGATGTTATTCCAAAGGGTTGTGCCATAGGTCCATGACAGGTGGGTGATTGCAAATATAGGACTAGATAGCATTCTGGAATGGGGATTGTTAAT
>JALTEL010000331.1 GCA_027073945.1 Caldifarciminota bacterium
CTTTCACTTCGCAGATAGCATAACTAACTATTCTTAAAGAATATTCTCTAATCCTCACTGTAATTTTTGGGAAAGTCCAAAATATCTTGACAAAACCTGTATTTTCTCATAAAGGAAGTCAAGAACCTCAAATTATTTTACATGGATCGCAACGCAGGCAACTAACAGCAGATTTTTCCAAATGCTTGGGGAACCAGAAATATATGATGAAGGAAAAAATAATTGTTGTTGATGATGAAAAGGGAATGCTGAATTTTATCAGCAAGCTCCTGGCATCCAAGGGCTATACCGTTAAGGCTTGCCTAACCGGAAAAACGTTTATAGATTCCCTCCAGGATAAAAACCAAAACTTTTCCTTGGCTATCATTGACTATCGGCTCCCTGATACCAATGGCGCTCTGCTCCTTCAAAAGATAGCTGCCTTACAGATGGATATCAAAACAATAATGATTACCGCCTATGGAGACATCCATCTCGCAGTGGAAACCATGAAACTGGGTGCCGTCGATTTTCTCACCAAACCATTTACTGGCAAGGAAATTATTCAAGCCGTTGAGCGCAGCTTGGAACCAAAACGTTTAAAAGAGGAAAATGAAAAGTTGCGGTGGCAACTCGCAGCCCGCAAAGAAAAAAGCTGCCTGGTTTACACCAGTCAGTCCTTTGCTAATGTCATTCGTATGGCTGAAACGGTTGCGCCTTCCTCAGCAACGGTTTTGCTCACCGGTGAGTCCGGAACCGGCAAAGAACTTGTTGCCAACTACATCCATGAACACAGTGGCAGCCGTTCCCAGAAGCCGTTTGTAGCCATCAATTGTGGCGCCTTAACCGATAACCTGCTCGAAAGTCAGCTTTTTGGAAATCTCCGTGGGGCTTTTACAGGCGCTTACAGCAATGCGCCGGGATTCTTTTTGGCTGCTAGTGGCGGAACGCTTTTGCTGGATGAAATAGCCGATACCTCACCCGCTATGCAGTTAAAACTATTACGGGTTCTGGAAGCAAAAGAGATTACCCCAGTAGGAGGCACAAAGCCGATTAAGGTTGATGTTCGCATCATTGCAGCAACAAATAAGGATCTGGAGCAGGAGGTTGAAGCTGGCCGCTTTCGTCGGGATCTTTTTTATCGGTTGCAGGTCTTCACCATCAATCTCCCCCCTTTACGTCAGCGGATTGAAGATATAGCGCCTTTAGTAGAATATTTTATTACTTACTACTCTACCAAAGAAGGAGTACAGAAAATCACGGTTCCTCCCCAGATTATGGATATTCTGCAGACCTATCCTTGGCCTGGGAATGTGCGGGAATTGAGAAATCTTATCCATCGCGCTGTCATTCTGGCACAGAATGGTTGTTTTGAGATTGATTTTTTGCCCCCCAATATCAGACCTCCCAATATCCCCCAAATGGACAGGGAGATAGAATCACAAGGAGAGGAAGGAGATGGCTTTTTTCGCCCCCTGGAGGAAATCGAACTGGACTATATTGTCAAAGTCTGGAATCATGTGAATAGGAACCGATTGAAGGCATCGGAGATCCTTGGGATTTCAGAAAAAACCTTGGGGCGCAAACTTAAAAAAATCGCTGAAAATGTCTAATAAGAGATTTTTTTCTATCCACTGGAAGCTTGTTATTGCCAACGTCACATTACCTGTGTTGGTCATGAGCATGGCCACGGCCTTTACCATCCATACGATTGACAGTTTTGTTTTTCATCAAGCCCAGAATAAAATCATCAATGATCTGAATTCGGCCCATGAAATCTATTATTCCCACATGAGATTCCTTAAAAATGCCATCAATCGGGGAGCCAACAGCTACAAATTGGTGGAGGCCTTTAGGAGGCAGGATCGGGCAGCACTAAAAAGGGAGATACAGTCATTGCGCCTGCGTGCAGATTTATCCTTCTTGTCTTTAACGGACAGCAAGGGGAAGGTGTTAATCAGGGCCAGTAACCCCGACTTAAAAAACGATGTCTCATCCTTACACATAGTGTATAAAGCCCTCTTGGGCAGCCCATCAGCCAGCACCGAAATTCTGTCAAAGGAAGAAATGGCTAAAGAAGATAAAGACTTGGAGCGTCTTGCTGAAATCAAGGTTATTCATACCCCGAAAGCCCGGAAACGGAAAATAAAAAAGCTCTCCGACGGCATGTTTGTTCTGGCTGCCTGCCCGATCTATGACCCGGAAAGGAACATTATCGGCTGTCTTTACGGCGGCAAACTTCTTAATCACAACAATGCCATTGTTGATAAAATCAAGAAGGTGATTTTTTCAGATGCT
>JALTEL010000332.1 GCA_027073945.1 Caldifarciminota bacterium
GAGAGGTTAATAAAGCAGGGCTTGTGGAAATCCTGGGCCTTACGGGTGAAAAAAATGTATCCGGTGATGAGGTGAAAAAACTGGATATTTATGCCAATGACACGTTTAAGTACATCCTGTCAAAAGGTGATAATGCCATAGGACTTGCGTCGGAAGAAGAAGAAGGAGTTATTCAATGTCCGCCGGGTAAGTATCTCGTTGCCTTTGACCCACTTGACGGTTCTTCCAATATTGACGCCAACGTCAGCATAGGCTCCATTTTTGGCATTTATTTAAAGATGGATGATTATGTTGAAGACAGGCAGTTTTTTAGAAAAGGTTATGACCTTGTTGCCTCGGGATATGTGATCTACGGTTCCAGCACAATGCTGGTTTACTCTACAGGCCAGGGTGTACACGGCTTTACACTGGACCCCTCAATGGGGGAATTCCTGCTCTCCCACCCTGATATAAAAATTCCTCAAAAAGGAAAAATATATTCCATAAACGAAGGCAATTCCCAGAGATGGGGAAAGGGTGTGTCTGCGTATGTCAAGTATATTAAAGAAGAGAACAAGGAAACAGGCAGGCCTTATTCACTTCGTTATATCGGTTCGCTTGTGGCAGATTTTCACAGGAATTTGCTTTATGGAGGTATATTCCTGTACCCTGCCGATAATAAACACCCGTCAGGAAAATTGAGATTACTTTACGAAGCCTCACCACTTGCTTATATAGTAGAACAGGCCGGAGGAAAGGCATCGGATGGTCACCAGAATATTTTAAATAAGACACCCACATCAATACACGAGAAAACACCGCTTTTTATCGGCAGTAAATCAGATGTGGAAGAACTGGAAAGATTTATAAAAGAAAACGGGGATATTTATTAGTATTTATTCTTACCTTTAAAAAGAATATCTCGCAGCACAGCGGGATATGTTAAATGTTCAATCCTGTGTATGCGCCTCTCAAGATCTTTCAGGGATTCCCCCGATTTTATTTTAATACACTTCTGTTGGATAATGGGACCTGTATCAACACCTTTATCAACATAATGGATTGTTATGCCTGTGAATTTCACACCTTTTTTGTAAGCCTTTTCAATTGCATGTGTGCCGGGAAAAGCGGGCAGCAATGACGGATGAATATTTATAATCCTCTTATCAAATTTATCTACAATGAAATCGGGGATTATTCTCATATACCCGGCTAAAACAATGAGTGAAGGGGAAGCATCACAAAGTAGATTTGCAAGTTTATTGTTAAAAACCCGAGAATCACCTGTCTCCCTGTAATCTATAACTATTGATTTTATCCCCAGTTTTTTTGCTCTTTTGAGTGCAAAAGCGTCTCTGTTGTCAGAGAACAGAAATTCTATACTGACTGGTAATTCCCACTCTTCGAATTTTTTTACTATTGCCTCAAAATTGCTTCCATTGCCTGAGGCCGCTATAATAATGCTTTTCATAGACAACATTATAAACAAAATACAATGTCCTCGCAAGTTTCAGTCTGTTAGATATTGTCAAAGCGTATATACACGTCGCAATTGACAGAAAAAGTCGATATCCCATTTAATGTAAAATGCGGCCTCTGTGTTGAATAATCAAATGTAAGCCATTAAAATATTAATGATTAAGAGGAGGTTTATGGCGCTTTTTACGATATTTTTGATCCTTTTACCCTATCCTATGCGAATAGATATAAGGAGGGATTTTAACACGTATATCAGAAAGGGTGTGGATTACATTCGGGCTGGAAATTACTCGGCTGCTGAGGATTATCTGGAAAAGGCCATATCTTCGAGCAGAGGCAAGAGTGATGTCAAAACATGCTTTTTTTATCTTGGTGTTGTGAAAATGAAACAGAGGGATTGGTCAGGTTCTCTGGCCTATTTTTTAAGGTATCTTGGGCTCACGGATAGTAGGGCTGATTCAATAAGAGCTGAACCTTACATATTGTACACTTATTACATGGACAAAAGAGTTTATCAAGGCCTCAATATAATAAGAAAAATAAACAGTTTGTCCCCTGAAGAGCGTATTTACCTGGGGCTTTTTTACATAGCAAGTGGCATGGCAGACAGTGCAGCAACCATATTGGAGCCTATAAAGAGAGATGAAGCCTATTATTCACTTGCCTATATATATTATCAGAAAGATATGCTCAGCAAAGCCTTTCAATATCTTAAAAAGATAAAGCGGAAAACTTATATGGTCAATCTATTTATGGCATATATTCTGTATAAACAAAAAGATTATAAAAATGCTTATGCTATTTTAAAAAAA
>JALTEL010000333.1 GCA_027073945.1 Caldifarciminota bacterium
GGATATGTACTGGTTGTATTTTCCAAGTGTTTGTTCAAGCTCTTTTTTCTGAACCATATCCTTCAGCTCCTTTATTTCTTGTTCCAACTTCTTCTTCTCCTCGTCGGTTTTAGGCTCCTCTTTAAGCTTTTTGATTATCTCTCTCTCCTCTTGGATTATTTGCATCACTTCTGGTGGTATCTTATCCTTATCTTCGAGGAGCTTGAGCAAAATCTTCTGCTCAAATGTCTCTTTGTCCTTATTCTGATTATTCTGCTGTAGTTGCTGTATCGTTTGCGTAATCTGCTCTTGGAATTTCTGCATCTGCTCCTGCATCTGCTTAATTTGCTCCTCATTGCGCCTGCGCTCTTCCTCTTCTTTCTTCCTCCTATCTTCCTCTTCAATCTTGCGCTTCAATTCTTCAATTTCTTTTTTCAACATTTCCTTCTCTGGGTCCTCTTTTTTAGTCTGTTGCATAGCCATTATCCATCTCATCGTATCATCCATACCACTGGATGGGTGCATGGTATCTACAGGCTCTTCTACGGTCTCGAAGATTATGTTCCCCTTGTCATCACGTAGAACCTCGCCCGTTACAGGGTTTATTGCAGGTCTCACAACTTTACGCGTGATTGTCTGTGGAGCAGGGCTCATAAACTCCGGTGCAAACTCATCACCTTCAGCTTTAAAATTATCTCCATGCTCGAAATCTTCAAACTCACCCAGTTGCTTTTCAAGTTCTCTGAGTTCTTTTTTCAGCTTTAACTCTTCGAGCTTTCTCTTCATCTCTTTCAATTTCTCTTTGCGCAGGTCCTCTAGTATATCAGATATGTTCTCGGATTCCTCTCCCTTCTCTTCTTCTTTTTTCTCTTCTTCCTCTTCTTCTTCAAGCGTATCAAAATACCCTAGTTCCCTAAACGTTCTGAGAAGGGATTTGTTATCCTTGAACATCTCTTTGACACTTGCAGCAGGTATGTTTCTGTGCTTAGCCCATGAGTAGATTATGAGTTCCGCAGATGTTTTTGGGCACTGAGCCTTATTTAAAAGGTTATGAAGTATTCTCAGATTGTTTGGGTCATGGTCTTGGAAGAGGGATATAATCAGTTCAGCTTTGTTTGTGGTCCACGTAGATGCTATTATCCTGCGCAGGTATTCCATCTCGTCAAGTGGCTGAAGCTCAGTAGGCGGCTTTGCTTTTATTCTGTTTATGTACTTGGATATAACATTGGCAACATATTTTTCAGATGTGCCTACTTTCTTAGCTATCTCTTTGTAAGTCATGTGTGGGTTCTCCATATATGTCTTTATTATCTCCGCATATTTCTGAGCCCCACTACCTTCTATCGCTTCATCAGGTAACTCTCCCGGTATTTCTTCTTCTGCTTCCTTCTTTTTGGTCATTGTTTTTCACCTCCTAAATTTCTCCAAAGATGGAGCATTATCAAGCCGAATTAAATAATTTTTATTAGATATCGCTACATCCCCCGACATCCCACACTCTCCATATCCCTTCTCCCCCTTTTTTGATGATACCACATCTACATGAGTAATATACAGCATTAGTCATCACCACTGAATATATCATCCAGATTTATTTTCATATCCACTTTCTTCTCACCCATACTCACACTTCTAAACTTCACATGGCAGTACTGCTCAATAGATTTATTTACTTCATCAGATAGTTTTCTTCCGAACTCAACACCTAGAAATATAAAGAACAACTCTGCAAGTACTATGCTTGCTAAGTAGAGCATATCGATGCTAAATTCCAGTAGAACCACACAATCTATAAATATGGCAGCGAAGAGATAAATGACTGTTTCACCGATGAAATTGCACTTTACTCTCATCTTTACAAATCTCTCAAGGCTAACCCCTGTTAAAAAGAAAAATAGATAGGCTGAAAAAATCAATGCTACAATTGTTAGCAAGGCTACCACACCTCCTTTACTCTCTCTTCCTCATCTTCCTCATCATTGAGTTCCATGGTTCTATCTTCAGGAGGTATCTCACCTATTAAGGCTAGAACTTCATCTGCATAAACTCTCCAATCCCCACCAGGTAGTTTTACTGCGTGGAGCTTCCCCTTCTTTATGTACCTCTTAATTGTTCTTACTGATACATCAAGAATTGCCGCGGCTTTACTCAAACGCATTAATCTTACATGGATTTCATCCTCTCCCATGTGTAACACCTTTATGTTAACTATGTTAAGTATCATGGTTTACAACTATTTATACTTTTCGACAAATCTGGACAAATTTGGACAAATTATATTAAAT
>JALTEL010000334.1 GCA_027073945.1 Caldifarciminota bacterium
CAACAACATTTCCTTGGCCTACTACTTTTTCCAACATGGTCTGGATTCTGCCAGCCATCTCTCGTTCTACGCTCTCTTGATATTCTCTCTGTGAATCGGTTATCTTCGAGGACTGAGATCCGGTCTGTAGCTTTGATAAAATATTTCCATCACTATCAACTATTGTTACATCTTCCGGCTTAAGTCCTTCCACACTGCTTGCCACAAGGTGAGCTATTCCATTTATCTGAGGTATTCCTAACCTCCTGCCTGGTTTCAATTTTATAACAACCGAGGCCGTTGGTTTCTCCTGTTCCTTGACAAAAAGAGACTTTTTGGGCAAAACGATATGGACTCTGCTGTATTGAATTTCGTCTAAACTATCAATCGTGCGCGATAGCTCTCCTTGAAGCGCCCTTTGATAATTTATCCTCTGCACAAATTCTGTGGCACCAAAATTCTTTTTATCGAATATTTCAAAACCCACTCCTCCGCCTTGAGGCAGGCCCGAAGATGCCAGATCAAGCCTTAATTCAGAAACGTGCTCAGAAGGGACCAATATAGAATCGCCTGTAGAGCCTATCTTATAAGAAATCCCTTTCTCTTGTAATTTGGCTATAATCTTCTCTGTATCCTCAGTAGAAAGATTAGAAAAAAGTACCCTATAGTCCTCCTGATTAACAAAAACGACAAATACCCCTATACTGACCAAGCTGGCAGCAACGACAATAATGATGGATAATCTCTTCGAAGGACTTAATGCCTTAAAGGCTTTCCATAACCGAGAAAAAAATTGAAACAAGAAATCCATATTCCACCGTATTATCCTTACGGATTAATCCAAAATTATGCGGTTTTTCTCTGCGTCCTCTGTGTCTCGAGTGAGTAGTGCAAACGGGCAGTAAATCAGGATAACCGTTCACGTCTCCGGCCAGCGGTAGCCTTTTGAAGGGTTTCAGTGCGGATTAATAGACAGAGTGCCCTGATCTTGTGCATCAAGCGATGCTCCTGAAACCCTGAAGAAGGCTAGCGCTGGCCGGAGAGAATGTGAACGCTTTTACAAATCAGGTTTATACCTGCATTCGCATAACCTCCTGATAAGCCTCTAATATCTTATTCCTTACCTGCATCATTGTTCTGAAAGAAATGCTTGCCTTCTCCAATGCAATCATTGCCTCATGGATACTTCCTGAATCTTTCAACTCTACCTTCGAGATAGCATTGTCCGCATCCAGTTGAAGCTTATTGATTTCTTGGACTTTATTTTTTAGGAGATCAGCAAAAGAAACTTTACTCTTAGTTACTTTATTAGTTTCCTTTTGAGGAGTTAAAGCTAGCGAATCTCCCTGAATTAACACATTATTCATACCAAAAACCCCCTTTAGAGACTAAAGACTTAATATTTCCCCAATTCTAAAGCCTTAACTGCCATACTCTTTGCTGCATTAAATGCTGTAACACAAGCTTCATATGCCCTATTTGTCATAATCATATCCGACATTTCAACAACTCTGTTTATCGCAGGCATAGCCACAAAACCCCTCTTGTTTGCATCTGGATGACTTGGATCAAAGACCATTTTTTTACTCTTTTTATCTTCTACAACACCATCTACTTTTACTATTCGCAGGGCATCTGTTAGATCATCCTCAAAATCACTCTTTATAGGTTCGGCTGAAAAAACAACCACTTTCCTTTTATATGGTCCTCCCTCTGGCGTCCGTGTCGTATTAATATTGGCAAGATTTGATATAATCACATCCATCTTTGCCCTTTGAGCCGCAAGCCCTGATCCACAGATCCGAAAAGCTGCCAAGAAATCCATTCTATTTCGCCTCCCTTAAAACACTGTCTAATTCCTTGAATTTTCTTGCCATTAACTCCACAGTAAGATTATACATAAGAGTATTTTCTGCCAATTTTTCCATCTCATTATCAATCTTGACTGGCCTCTCAGTGTTAATTACTTCAAATTTCTTTTCAGGGAATTCAGATAAATGACTTTTGTCAGTTTTCCTCATAGATATTTCTCTTCCATCACTAAGAAGATCCTCTAGTTGTTTTTTAAAAATGAGCTCCTTTGTCTTATAGTCTGGTGTATCTATATTCGCAACATTTGAAGCTATCACTTTATTTCTCTCTGATCGAAAATCTAAAATTGCAGATAGCATATCTATAGTTTTGCCAAATAATATATCCATATTAAAATCTCATCCTGTTCAATATGTAACCATTCACATTCCCTCCGGCCAGCGGTAGCCTTTTTAAGGGTTTCAGGAGCAT
>JALTEL010000335.1 GCA_027073945.1 Caldifarciminota bacterium
CCTCAATACACCGCCCACAGTCAGAACATTTATTTTCATGAAATATAATTTCAACCTTCGAGTTTTGAGATTCAGGATTCTGGCACCAGCTGCAATGAAGATTACAGCCCTTAAAAAAAACCAAAGTTCTTATACCGGGGCCGTCATCAACTGCAAACCGCTCTATATTAAATATCAGACCGTTGTTATCAGTCTTATTGCTTAATGTCAAATTCAGCCCTTTCAATAATATCTTCCTGGACAGCAGGATCAAGCGGTGTAAAAAGCGCACTATACCCTGATACACGAACCATTAGATCACTGTACTCTTCCGGTTTTTCCCTCGCTTCTTTCAATACCTCTGAACCAACGACATTGAACTGCACCTGTATCCCATTCTTCTTGAAAAAAGCAAAAATCAGAGAAGTGATACGGTCAATACCTTTTTGTTCAGACAAGGTATCTTCCGTCAGTCTGGCATTGTAAATTGCTCCTTTCTGAAACCATATACTCGGCATTTTTGCCACTGAATTCATAGCAGCGGTAATACCATTTTTCTCCATACCATTGTCCGGAGAAATACCGTTGTTGACTGGTTTACTTGCTTTTTTACCGTTGGGAAGTGCGCCAATAAAACTGCCGAATGCGATATTCCCGGTTACAGGGCTCTGGCCGAATCCCCATGTTCCAGGTATTGGACCTTTTCCGTACCTCGAATTATGGAACTCACTCGAAAAAGTAGACCCCAGATATTCTGTTATTGCAATGGCCCACTTATCAGCTTCATAATTATCATTCCCGTATTTAGGAGCCTTATTCATAAGGATATTCCTTATCTGCTCTCCTGTAGGAGATGTTGTTTCATCTTCAAAATTCGTCTTTAAGGCATGATAAACCTGTTCTCTTGTAAGCACATGATCCTTGAAGACAACAGTTTCCAAAGCTGCCAGAGAATCTCCGGAACTTACTTGACCTGCTGTAGGCCCTCCATCTGCTGAATATACACTCCCTCCCTCAATAAGGGTTAATCCTCTTTCTATACAATCATCAACAAGAGAAGAACGAAAGGAATTCAGATCAATCTGCTTATGCATTTCATCACTAATATGCTCTGTAATTACCTGAAGCTCCATAAAATAGTGAAGCTGTCTTTTAAATTCTTCAAACACCTCATCTATACTTTCAAATGAAAGCAAATTCTTCTCAGCAGGTTTGAATGTTTTTCCTGTTGCAGGATCTGTTCCCCCATTAAGGGTTAGTTCCAGAACCTTGGCAATACTCAGCCAGGTACCCTTTGCAGCATAATCCCATTTCCCATGAATCCCTGCTTCAATACAACCTACCGGAGCCCAGTTGTATTGATCTGATTTCTTTACACCCATATTATCCAACATTTCCATAAATCTTGTGTCATTGTAAAAAGCCGGTTGGCCGCCTTTATGTATTTGGACCGCTTCCAATGACCTTTTAATAAATCCAGGATCTGTTCCGGGAAACACCTTAACTGAAACCGATGGTGTAAAAAGCCTTACGTTTTCGCAGGCCTCAACACACAAATAGGAAACCTTATTCACAGCATCCTTTCCATCAAAAGTCTGACCTCCTACTGCAATATTAACAAACATCTGATACCCAAGAAAAAAGGATGTATCCGGCCATGATCTTAGTTTATTCAGTTCATTGGTTTTTATGTATAAAAGTTCAATTAGTTCAAGTGCTTTATCGCGGGTAATTATTCCTCTTTCTATATCATTAATAAAAAACGGATACAGAAACTGATCTATTCTCCCAAGCGATATTGCATGTCCATTTGCTTCCAAGTGAAGAGTAAGAAGTATCATCCAAATCGATTGAACAGCTTCATAAAAATTTCTTGCACCATACTCCGGTACTCTTAAACATACTTCCTCAATAGTCTCAAGCTCCTTCTTTCTTTCCGGATCGTTTTCATATTGTGCCTGCCTTTTTGCTTCTTCGGCAAAGCGTCTTGAAAAATTTATCACTGCTTTATTTGTAATTATCACTGCATCAAGAAACCACAATTTCTTGATTTCATCGGGTTCAGCTAACTTCAGTCTGATTTTACGTTCCTCAGCCTGCTCAATAATACCTTTAAGACCAATTTTAAGTACTTTTTCATAATCAACCAGTAAATTCCCCAGACCGGACGAAGAAACCCAAGTGTCATCAATTATCCCGGCATCCCAGGCTTCATTGCAGTTATCAGGAAGATTTTTCCTTAAATTCTCGTAAACAGTTTTACCTTCCCAATAATCCAGAAC
>JALTEL010000336.1 GCA_027073945.1 Caldifarciminota bacterium
GTTAAATCAACATAATACAGATGACAGTAATCTTTATCCATATAGTATTTCAGATAGGGTAAAACATTTTCTGGTATAAAACCCCAAGCCTCAGAACCGAGTTCAACCGTAGCAGGCTGTTTTTCTAGTTTTGCAATATCACTTCCACCGGTGTTAAGCATTGTTATCTTACCAAGTCTAAAAGCATGCAGCATACCGTCATTTGCACCGGCAAAAACCATTCCCCGATTCTTATAACTATCGCTTTCAATAAATTTGTTATATGTGTTATCATTGTAGCCATACGGAGACCTTTTGTTATATGCATTCAAAGGAGCACCTGATACAACCTTCGGTGTAGAATAGATTATATCCCCCAATTTCCACACATGGGAATCGCTTCCAATTGTTACTGTCCTGTTTCTGTATCCCGCAATATCATTTCCTCTGATATAGTTTATAATATTTTCAGCTTGAGTTGTATTATCAGCATCAAGATAATTTTTTAGAAGTGACGCATTTGAATCTATAAAATTGCCTTTCACATTATCATTAGTTAAACCATTCACATCTGTGAATATTTTTCTCTGATTTGGCAATGTTTCCCAGAGACTCATACCAGCATCCCATAGATACTTAACATTAGATATACTTTTATCACTTAAAGATGTATCAGGAATACCGTCACCATCGCTATCTTTTGTAACGTGAACTTTTGTTGTGTTGGTTGAATTGTCAAAATAGAAAGATATTGCATAATCATCAAACAGGTTAAGCACCTTATCTTCGTCCGTATCTTCTCTTATATTCTGAGCAAAAGGACCAAGATAAAACCACATATTTTTTAGACTGCCTGCCCAGTCAATCTCTGTATCACTATCAAAGGTTTTAGAAGGATAAAATAGAGCCTGCAATATAACAGAGCCGCTTTTTTCGTTGGTTGCAAGAATGGAGGCTGCCGTACCAGAAGATGCCTGTTTTAATATTTCATTAAAAACATTCAAAATTGAGCTTTTCAATTCTGCAGGGTCATCACCTTTAAAATAACCATAAGGACCACTATTGTCTTTATTGGGTTTTACCTCTCCGCAAGTAAGATTTTCTTGCTTTGATAAACTATTTCTATATGGATAATTTCTTTGACTGCAAGGATATCCGTTATTGTTTAAATCATCATAATTACCGTAAACCGCCATCCACTTAAGTGCATTCTTACCATTATTTGAGTCTAAAAACATAGCAACAGAATAGGTTCTTGCATTTTGACTGCCGCTTAAAGTAGAAACCAGATCCTGCCTGCCGCCTTTCCACATATGATCAATATAACTTACAGGGTCTCCACCCGTATTCCATTCACCATCAGACATCACAAGAACAAAATTCTTTGCACACTTTACCGTTTCATTATCGGCACCCCATTTATAAGGATCACCGTATTGATTAACCTTCGAACTTTTTTCTTGAAACAGATCGTCCATTTCATCGGCTGCACATTTTGTACAAGTGTAGCCATCAGGCGATTCATCGTTTATTTCATTTATAAGATCTACATACTCATAAGAAAGCTTAACTCTATTTATTACACTGTCACTAAAAAAAGATGCTCCAATCCTCGGCCTTTGCTCTTTTTTTCTGATTTCTTGAAGAATTCCCATCACAGTTTTCTCATTAGCATCGTATGATGATGCGTCAGACATAAGAATCCATTCGTTATTCTCTGTGGATACAAATCCGGATGACAATTGACATAATTCGTTAGATGAACATGAGCTTGCTGAAAGCGTCGAACAATAAAAATTATTATAACAACCCTTTTTCCAAAACCACGTATCCCAATCCCAATACCAACCCCAACTACACAAGCTATTTGCCGAGCAACTACTGCTGTCAGCATATTTTTCGCAAGACTCAATATCCATACACGTATCACTACCAACCACTTTCCCACCTGTCAAAATCCATCTTAAAATATCAATTCTCGTCATATGCTTCCAATTCAACCAATTTCCAGAGTAACTACCACTTGAATCTTCCTGCCAAGTTCCACTTACTTTTGAGTATTGTGAATTCGATTTAAAATAACCATAATATGTCTTTGATGAATCATAATAACCGCCATATGCATCATTACTCATGCTACCCGAATAATCCAAAACAAGCATAATATTTGATGGTATTTTTGTCTGTATAAATGGCGGCTTTGCGCAGTATGTCGTATCCATAGCATAAGAATTTAAACCCATAACAGCAAAAAATATCAAAATTAAAAATTGAA
>JALTEL010000337.1 GCA_027073945.1 Caldifarciminota bacterium
ATAAATCTCTATAATTTTAAATAGATAACCCATTTTTGGAATCGAGAATCGCTCAACTTAGGTTTTATATATTGACCCGCCAGAATGCTGTATTTTTCCCCATCGAGAAATTTCTTGGATATTTCGGCAAAATTTACTCCCATTCCAGGGCAGACATCAACACACAGACCACATTCGCTACATTTCTCATGATCGACTGTAGGCACATAGTTCCTGTGTTGTTCGTTATACATCATCTGAATTGCGCCTTGGGGACAAACCGCCTCACAAATACCACAGCCATGGCATAGCCGTTTATCGCGAATATCCTTTACCGTTTTATACATATTTTTCCTATCGTATGAGGAATTTTACCTTTTTCATTATTATCGATGTCATATAGATATCTTCTTCATTCAACTTGAAAAGATATACTAACGAATAGTACATAAAAAAGAATATGAATAACAAAATTATCAAAAGAGCATTTCCTTCAATCAGAAAGCACTTGCGTAAAGATAAGATGAAAGCCACAGAAATTATCCCGGCCATCACTGGCTTCCAGAGGTCTTTTGTAAAAGGATGAATTTTCATTAAGTAATAAACTTCCGTAATTCTAACAAAAGCAATAAGAACCAGTGATATGCCGGTCGCAATAGCTGCCCCCATAATTCCGTATTGAGGAATCAATAAATAATTGAGCAAAACATTTAATAATAACATGGCGGAGTTATTCTTGAATGTTATATCCGATCTGCCAGACATAAAGATTATGGAACTGGGCAGACCGGAAATCGAGCTGCATAGGTGGGCAATAACCAATATTGAGAGACAGATGGAAGCCTGAACAAACTGGGCGCCAAAAAAATGGAGGAAAAAACCAGGGAAAAAAAACAAAGATAAGAAAACCGGAAAACTTATACTAACATTCCATCTTGTTATTACCTCAAAAAGATTAGAAAGTTTAGAAAATTCTTTTCTCTCATACAGGTCACTTACAAAAGGATTAAATATCGGTATAAAAATTCGGAAGGCAATCTTGGCTAAAACTATTATTCGGACAACAACACTATAAATTCCTACTTCAGCAGCGGAAACAAATAAACCGAGCATAAGAACATCTATCTGCCTGGTCAAATTGCCAAGAAATATTGAAAAAACCATTGGAATCGAAAATTTCAAAAGGTTTTTAACTTCGAAAACTGGTATCACTTTTCCGTCGGTCAAGGGAATAACTTTGTTGGCATAGTGGAAAGCAAGTCCAGCGGAAAAAAAAGAGGATACAACATATGCCAGCGCTGCTCCCTCCACACCCATCCCAAAAACTAATAAAAACAAAACGGCAAATAGAAACCTCAAACCAACCCAGCACAGATTTTCAGTATATGCGGTATACTGCATGAATTTAAGACCCCTTGTTGCAGCCAAAAAGATCCACATTAATGAATCAAAAGGAATCGACAGAGAAAGTATTTTGATGACTCTACCCAATTCTGGCTTATGAAAGATAGAGTTTGCGATAAAATCTCCTAATAAGAATATCGAGCACATGATGATTAAACTGGGTAGCAAGGTAATAACAGCCGAAATTTGAACCGTACCTTTCAATCTGCATGAGTCTTTTCTTGCGTTATAAATGGCAACAAATCTTGTTACACCAACATTCAGTCCAAGATTAGACAAGGTGCCAAGGAACCCGACGATGGTGATTCCAAGAAAATAGAGCCCCAGATCATTTGTACCCAGAACTCTAGCAAGAAATATGGTATAGAAAAAAAGTAGCCCTTTCCCTCCAATCATCCCGCAAAAATTTATTCCGGCCCCTTTAGTAAGTTTAGAGAGGTCTGTAAGATATTCTGGGGACGTAATGGGGGACGTTGGTAATTTTGTTAGTTTATGCAAGTATATCCCTCAACTTTGGGACGTTAGTGCCTTGTAACCTTATCACCCGCAAATTCAGTTCCACACCGGGGACTTCTCAAGCTCCTCTATATCCTGAATCTTGAGTACCATTTTGAGAATCTCTTTCAATTTGTTCCTATCAGTTATTTGCGATACTTGTGTTCTAATCCGAGCTGATGATTTGCCAAATCTGGCTTCAAGGGCCTCTAAGACCATATCACGCATACCCTGCTGGAGAGAAAGCAAAAGGGTCACCCATTAAAAGGCCTTTGTCAAGAGATATTTTTCCCCATTCAAGGAGAAAGGCTATTTTTTTCTCCTTGCAAAGGTCACCACTACGATTTTTCCCTTTGTCAGCGTGATTTTCAGT
>JALTEL010000338.1 GCA_027073945.1 Caldifarciminota bacterium
TGTTCGTTCTGTGCCAGTTACCTTGAATATACCATTGACCGGATATGGGCTGCTCAAAATTCTCACTAAAGCTGGTTCCAGTCAGAGATATGTAGAGTGTTTCCACCTGCTGCTGTATTTCCTGAGATTGTGCTGACATGAGCACCGGAACCACGCTGGGGAGGTTTATTGATGAGTCAGTGTAGAATATAAGCGAAAAAGAGTCTGTATGTGCGGCAGGAAGAGAATCAAAGGAAAATGGCCCTGGAGTTACGATGTATAAATGGGAAGATGGTGTACCCAAAAGTATTCGGAGGCAATTTGCCGTGCCCTGTCCCTGGTTCTTAATGTACATGACAACATACTGTGTGTCCCCGGGCACAATAGCCGTTTGCCGGGAGGTGTATGTCTCAAATTTTATCTCTGGCAGCTTTACGGGAATGTTAAGGGTGTTTCGCTCCCCGTTCATATCAATTTTCAGGGAAATGCTACTGTTGGGAACTATGGTATCATTGACAATTCCCGTTATTTTTAAAGTCAGAATATTTTCGGGCAGTATCGTGTCTGTGTACGAAAATCCCGTGGAGTCAGGATTAAATCCGTTATAACTCAACAGTGATGCTGTCAGCCCCATAACAGGAGTAGTGCTGATATTTTTTATATGTATATCGAGTTCTATGTACTCACCCGGTTCGGCATAACCATTTCCGTCGGATAAGTTATCCACTATTTTATATCCCGTGATTGCAAGAACAGCGGTATCGGAATTATTATATATCCATTTTTGAAAGACATTATGATTCTCTTTAAAACAGGTGAGAAGCACAGAGTCCATAGTTATATCGTTTATGTGTATGGATATGCTTCCTGTATTATCTGTCTTTCCACTGTAAATCAGTGAATCTCCATAGGTGAGAGTGCATGATGCCTCCCCTATAGGTCCATTGTTATCGGACACATAGGCAGACAGAATTCCTCCGTTATCAAAAAAACTACTGCATTCCACGTTGAGATTACGTGATTCTTCTGTTCGTATGTTCATTTCAGGATCTCCAAGCAGGTTCAGTTGATACTGGTGCCATCTGTAGACATTGGCCGAGCGCGAAAATGGTATGAATGCACTTTTTGCATTTGCAAGCGTTCTTCCTATTTTATAAATTGAGTCTGCAAAAAGCTTTCTGTAAAACATACGATCAAATCTATCCGAATAGCCGAAAAGCGGATTTCCAGGCGATCCCCAACCATAGCGTGAATTGCCTATGAATGCCACGACTCCCCCCTGTGGATTTCTTATAAGGTGCTCGGATATTGCGTCGTAATCAAATGCGCCTACCCAGCATCCAATTGAGTAGAGCACACCGATTCTGTTTCCATTTTTGAGAGTATCTGCATCACCTCTTGATATATATTCCCAATTCGGTGCACCGTTGACCCACATACCGGAATACCAGCCGTGTCCGTTGTGATTCAGGATGCCCTGTCCATTGTTGATGGCATTTAATACTGTATTGTGATTTTCATTTCCATTAGCCTCGTATAATTTTTCAACCGAGTAATTGGCAGGCATGAAAATGCTATCAATATAATCCTTACTCTCTGCCGAATTGGTGTAAGGGTCACTCCACAATATCATTGCAAAGAACAGGGCTCTGTCAAGGTAATCCGAAGTTGGATTTTTTTCATAATTAACGATTTTTGAAGAAAACACGGAGGCTTCCTCTGCACTTCTTACAGGTGCCCTGCCTGCATAAATATCCGGATAAAGGTCAACAGAATCGGATACCTCTCCGAATATTCCATTGTTATTGGAGTCCCAAGTGCCATCGAGATCTTCAAAATACAGATCTGCCCTTAAACTGTCCTCATCTGGCATATAACCCGCATCACTTTTCATGGCAAATGCAATGCGTGCCGGTACGAAGTCAACATCCCCGCCTAAAAGAACGTATTTAAGACCTGAATCCTCGTACATAATTTTCAGGTAATTTCTTAATCTTTCGGCATCATCCCTGCCTGTGTAATGTGAACTTACCCATTGCATAGTTCTTGTTTTTACTCTGTATCCCTTCTGCACCTTCCATTTAATCAATTCTGAGAAACCTTGAACAAAATTCTGGTCGGTGATGATAAGATACAACGGAGTATCCCACACAGTTGGAATGGAAAGAGCTGAGTTTTCGTCGTATGATATTTCAAATTTTATATTGTGTATTTCAAAAAGGGTTTTCTTTACATTATTATATTGGTACGGGTATATGACAACATAAGCCTCATATCCATTGCCTGTTTTTCTGTATCCGGACAATTGTACAACATTTTGAGGGTAAATATCAAAATTCGTTGTCTGTGCTTTAGGCGTTTTATATTTAAACAGAAAACCTGCGGATATCGGACGAGCTGCGGGAAGCTCATAAATTTGACATCCCGAACAGATTTTTTTCTTTTCTGTGTATAAAATTTTGACATGTTTTGGTATGCCATTAATGTGATATGTGTTCACAAGTGCAGGAATTGCTGGCATATACGGTCTGTATGGGTAGAACATTAACGGGGCAATAATCTTTACACGCCCATTTTTTGTTGTTAAAACGGCAGGTTTTGTTGTATTGCGCCATGTATACACATTCGAACCGAAATTAAGTATGAATAATGTGAATATAACAGGCATCATAAGGGCTCTATTATAAAGCATAAAAGGCGAAAAAGCAAGTTTTTTATTGAATTACATTGAGTTATAAGGGATTAGGTGTATATTAACCTGTAGCTTTTAAATACATTTCTGTAACAAATCTTGATACATTGGCTGTATATCCCCTCCTTTTTCGGGGCCTCAGCAGGTACAGGGTTTCCTGTGCCCTTGTTATTGTTACATAAAAAAGTCTTCTCTCTTCCTCTATATCCTCAATTGTCGCAGTGTTTTTGAGCAGCGGGAAAACACCGTCAACAAGTCCGATTGCAAATACAACCGGGAATTCAAGCCCCTTGCACTTATGGGCGGTCATAACGGCAACTCCGTTTGTGGTTTCGGACTCTATACTAAGCTTTTGTAAAACGTTTATTTCGGATATGGCTTTTCCAAATTCATTAAAAGAAAATTTAGATAAAAATTCCATCATCTCCATAATGTTTTCGTATTCCTGCTGTTTTGCGGGAGTGCCTTCATTTTTCAATTTATCAATATATTTCCATTTATTGATGACTTTTTCAACTGCAAAAAGAGGAGTGATTTCACGATTTAATGCTTGCTTTTTGATATTTTCAAGGAATTTACAGGCAAGGTTGGCGTCTCGCATCATCTTGGAGGTGTAAAGTGATTCGTTAAAAGTCTTATTCGTTAGCTTATTGTAAATAATATCCTGCACATCGGAGAGATTGTCATATCCCGGTAGATTCCGTAAAAACTTTTTGAGCATTATGCTGATATCTTCTTGTGTGGCGCACCCATGGGCAAATTTTAGGACAGCAGTAAGCGCCTTTATCTCATCTCTTTCGTAAAACCCTCCTTTGCCTATTATGTTGAATGGGATACCTTTTGAAAAAAATGCCTCTTCAATATTCCTTGATTGGCTGTTTAACCTGAAGATTACAGCCATGTCTTCATAATTATACCCTTTATCTTTCAACTCACTTACGGTATCGGCCACAAATACAGCTTGAGAGCGCTCATTTTCCAGATCTTTATATATAACCTCACCCTGTGTTTTTGAAAGAGAAATCATTATTTTTGGTATCTTATCCTTATTATGTGATAGTAAATTGTTGGCAAGCACAAGTATATTGTCAGGGACTCTGAAACTCGCGGTAAGGTAAAATCGCTTTACATGTTCTGATTTCACATTTTCAAGGTCCCTGATAAAATCCGGTTTTGCCCCCCTGAATGTATAAATCGATTGGTCATCATCTCCTGTTATAAAAAGGTTTTTATGGCGGCTTGATAGCAGTTTTAAAAGTTGGAATTGAGCGGTATCAATGTCCTGAAATTCATCTACAAGCACATGTTTGAAATTGGTTGAGAACATTGTAAGTAAATCTCTATTCTCTGTTAAAATCTTTACAGCATAGTAAATAATATCACCGAAGTCGATTAAATTCCGTTGTCTCATCACATTTTGATAGGTATTATAGGTCTGAGCCACAGCTTTTTCCCACTGATTGCCCGCCAATTTGTGATAGTTTTCGGGACTTATCAGGTTTGTTTTTGCTCTTTCAATAGCCTTTAAATATGCTTTCACTCTATTATAGGAGTTCCCGGACATAATATTGGTCAGCAATTGCATGCTATCCTCATGGTTTAACACCGTTAACTTCTCGCTGTCGAAGTCTATGCGCTCTGCCCCCTTTGCCACGATTTTAAGACCAACGGAATGTAATGTCCCTGTCCACAAATCGTCCATATTGCTGTCAGACAAGATTGTTGATAGTTCTTCTTTTAGCCTGTTTGCAGCTTTTACGGTGAATGTAACTGCAAGTATGCGAGAGGGGGGAACATGCCTGTTTTGAATGAGATAGGCTACCCTTCTTGTAAGGGTTAAAGTCTTGCCCGTACCTGCCCATCCTATTACAAGTGTTATACCGTCTCCGTTTACAACTGCGGATTTTTGTTCCTCTGTGAGCCCCGAAAGCGATGATGTATTTGCAGACTTTTTCAAAACAGGGTGGAACTTAAATTCACTTTTATCCACTTTGCCAATAAGGGCTTTCTTGAACTCGTTGCATGTCTTGAATCTGTGATTTGACCTTTTTGAGGTGGATGTTCGTATTGCCTTCATGAGAAATGGTGGAATCCCGTTAATTTTTCTTATTCTACCATTGAATATTTTTGTTCTCAATGCTTCCATTGATTCTGCATTGAAAGGAGGATGCCCTGCCAGCATTTCATACAACACTATGCCAGCGGAATAAATATCCGATTGCCTTGTGGATTTACCTGTCCACATCTCACGCGCCATATAAATAGGAGTTCCTGCCATTGACAGAAGCATTGAATTGCTGCCTGCGATACCTGCAAGTCCGAAATCTGCTACTTTTACAATGCCTCTGGAATTTATAAGGATATTCTCTGGTTTTATGTCTCTGTGAAGAACACCTCTATCATGGGCGTATTGAACGGCGTCAAGGACCTGCATGATGATATTGACAGCAGTATCTTGTGATAATTTTCTTTCACGTTCTATTTTTGCTCTTAATGACTCACCATCCACAAATTCTGTAACAAGCACCACTTTCCCATCTATAATATCAACTGAAAAAAATCTCAGTATATTAGGATGTTCGAGCTCTATCAGCATTTTTGCCTCTCTCTTTAACATTTCAATGTCTTTTGAGCGTTGCCTTGGAATTTTAAGTGCGACCTGCTTTTCAATAATTGTGTCCACTGCCAGAAATACATCACTGAATTGTCCCCCGCCGAGCCATTTAATTATGCGAAATTTTCCTAAATGTTCACCTATCATTTTTTGTTTTCATAAGTATATAATACTTCAATAAGTTTTTTATGCCAGTACACTGCCCCTATTGTATCGAAAATTTTAAGGGATTTTTTGAAATTTGCTTTGGCATCAATGGGCTTATTCATTTTTTCATAGAGTTTGCCCATATAGTAATATGATTTTCCGAGGTCGAAATTCTGTCCCAATTGGGAAAATACATTTATACTTTTGGTTATATACCCCGCTGCTGTGTCATATTCTCCTTTTTCCATACTCAACCTACCCTCTGCAAGCCTCAGGTCTCCCTCAAACGATTTTGACCTCAAAGAAGTTTCCATATCTTTTAATTTTACAAGGAGATTTTCTGCATTTTCCATATTCCAAACAAGCATATTGTATTCAAATAAATTAAGCAAAACTTCTTTCAACATGCCTGTAGAGCCCGTTTGTTCGGCCATGGATTTTGCCCCTTCAAGAAATTTTTGTGCCTCTTCTGCATTATCTAAATCAAGGTACAATTCAGCAGTATCAAGTAAATTAACAAAAGCAAGGTAGTTTTCCTGAATATCCTTTACCTTCTCTCTTACTTCTCTGTAAATTGCAAGTGCCTTTTTCATATCACCCTTTATGAAGTGAATTTCTCCTATACTCTCTATGCTCCATAGGTACAGACTTTTCTCTTCTACCATTTCGGATATGTCCCTTGCCCTGTTATAAAGCTCCAGAGCTTCTGCAAGCTTTCCTGTTGTTTTGTATATGAGTCCTGAGATAATCAAAGATGCACATAAGGCTGAAGCATCACCTATTTCTTCTGCTACATTGATGGATTCATTGGAATAAAGAAGTGCCTTTTTGTAATCTCCAGCATCCAGATAGAGAGCCCCGATATTGCTAAGTACGGAATCCTGAACTCTTTTATCGTTGATTTCTCGTGTGATTTGCAGAGATTCGTTGTATAATTTCAGTGATTCTTCATAATTTCCCATTCTGTTATGAATAATTCCTATATTGTTTAAAACACCTGCTATCCCGGATTTGTTATTGCTTTTTTCATAAGCATCCCTTGCCTTTTTTAAGTAATTAAAAGATTTCTCATACTCTGAAAGATACATATAAGATACGGCTATTATGTTCAAGGCATTTGCCTCTCCCTTTAGATTTTCCGTTTTTTCATATATTGAGAGAGATTTTTGGGCATATTCTATAGCTTCTCTGTATTTCGAGATGGAATTATGGATATAAGCCAATCTACTTAAGAAATCTGCCTCCATCTCTTGATCTTGCAAATTTTTGGCCAGCCTGATGCCTTCCTCTGCATCTTTAAGTGCTTCTTCATTTTGCCCTGTAAGCATGAATACATCAATACGACCCATCAAACATTGAACAGTATAATGTGCATTCTGACTATCCTTTTTGTTTTCTATCAGCTGCATTGCCCATTGATAATATTTGAGAGCATTTTTATTTGCATACTTCTCCTTTGTAACCTTCCCTGCCATGACACAGTATTTTATCCCTTTTTCATATTCCCTCGCCCTGTAATAATGATATGCCAATTCCTCCACAAAGGCTGTTATTTTCTTTGTATTTTTCAGTTCTATGAAATCTGCCACCTTTCTGTGCAATAGTCGCCTTCTTATAGGTGATATGTATTTGTTATATATAACATTTCTTGTGATATTTTCCTTGAAAACAACGGCATTTTCAGTTTCATGCAAAAGCCCTGTTTTTTCTATTTTATCAAGCAGGCCTATAATGTGTCCTTCATTATAATTGAGTAAATGCCTCAAAAGTTCAGTATTGATGCTTCCAACAACACTGCTTATTTTTAGTACTTCTTTTGCCTCCTCTGATAGAGACTGGTATTTTCTGTTGGTTATATCCTCAATGCTCCTTGGCACTATTCCATTCTTGGGTACATCAAATATCCATGCGCCATCTGAGATGTGCAGGTTCCTTTTTTGATACAGTTCTCTTGCAATTTCTTCGATGTATAACGGGTTTCCTCCGCTTTCTTGCTGTATATAATGTGCCAGTGACGGCAGAGCATATCCGCCCAGTATGGCATTGATGCTCTCTTTAATATAGGAATACTCAAAAGGAGGCAGGGAATATTCATTTATGTTCGTATATCTGCCTATGTCCTGTAAAAAGGATTCAACCTGAG
>JALTEL010000339.1 GCA_027073945.1 Caldifarciminota bacterium
CTATTACATAACCCGAAATCTCCACAAATTAGGAAGGAATAGGTATGTCCGGAAAAAAAGGAAAAAAAAGTTTAAGACGAGTCCTTGTAGAGCACACATACAGATTTCTATTCGGGTGCTTTTTTAAAAAGACTTATCTGCCCAAAGACTTGAACCGCTCACTTCGGGCCCTATTTCCGTTCTTAATTCAGGCTATCTTCTTCCAAAAATTACTCCGAATAAATTCTAAGATACCATGGCCAGTCCATCACTCATCTCAGTTTGTTATTTCGGATATGAACAACATTAGCTTCCCTCCATCATTTACCCCCCAATTTATGAGCCATGGCTGCTACTGGCAAGCTATAGGAAAGATAAGCATTGGGCAAAATGTTTGGGTCGGACCAAACGTTGGCTTTATAACCTCGAACCATGACCCTAACAACCCAGCGAAGAGGATGCCTGCCGAAAATATAAGTATTGGAAAAAACAGTTGGATTGGAATGAACTCAGTAATTCTGCCAGGTGTTATGCTCGCAGAAAATACCATCGTCGGAGCAGGCAGTGTGGTTACTCACAGCTTTGAAGAAGGGCATATAATAATCGGGGGGTGTCCGGCAAAAATAATTAAAAGATTGAAATGAGGTGTTCCCCCACAATTACCTAAATAACCATTAAGCGGTGCTAAAAGATTAAATAAGAAGAAGCCTATCTCTAGTTGAGGCAAGCATATGACAATCTCCCGCAGAACGACATATCTATCCATTCTCCTTCTCATTGCACTTACTTTGATTTATCGTTATCCATTTACACCTCATGAGTGGGGAGTCGATTCTTTTTTTGTACATGCAACATCACAAAGTATAATAACATACGGACGCGCAAAGTGGATATTAAGTCCGTTCTCATACATTGGCATGTATCCTCTATCCACTCCTTCTGGCATGGAATTCATTCTATCCTCTCTTTCCATGATGTCCGGGGTTTCCATGGAAGGGGTGATATACTTTACCGGTCTCCTCTTCGCAATTGCTGGCTGTCTGGGAACCTTTCTTCTCGCATACGATGTGAAGGGAAATCATCTTTTTGCAACACTCTCCGCCCTTCTCTTTACAACCGCTCCATTCTACATTTCAGGTACGACATGGACCATGGGCACAAGACCCTATCTCGTATCATTGGTTCCTATGTTTATCTTATTACTTATCAGGTATCATCGAACAGGCAATGCGCTCTGGCTCATTCTCAGCGGGATTTCCTTCCTCTTTCTCCTCACGCTTCACAGACTGGCTTTTCTGCTCGTATTTATACTTGCGGCCTACATGCTTTCCAGCGTATTGCTGAAAGTCATCAAAAAAAGTTCCTTCCGCTACACCATGAATCCGAAAAGAAAGACGATGATGCATGTCGGGCTGATTTCTTTATATGTTGCTAGTGTTGTATATGCGCAATATTCACACCCGTACGGGCATATTTCCCTCTCACAAGCCTACTCAGAGGGGGCGCTATTCAGCGGACAGGCCATTCCTATAATACTTGTTAATATTCTGATAAACTTCACTGGAAAAATTGGCCTTCTTTTTCCTCTTGGCATCCTTGCAGTTGTTTTATACCACAAAGTTCCTTTAAAGGGGCACAAAGACTATATGCTTCTTCTTAGCATTTTGTTTTCTCTTGCCTTTCTTGTGATCAGGGCATATATCTCCATTTTTCTCATATCCTTTTTCTCATTCTTCATGGCTGCCGCTATTGTCTTCTTTATAATGAAGGACAAGCATCTGAGGAGGAGGATTGCTATTGCCTTGGTCTTTTTTCTTCTTCTTTCTTCACTCCTCTTTTCATGGGGAATGAGAGATTACTGGGCCCAAGGGGTGGTTATAGCGGAACAGGAATCATATATTACGGATTATGCCTACTCAACCGGACTTTATATAAGACACAATTCGAACGGAAACCTCATTGGAAATGTGGGTATTGAAACAAGGAGAGTTGGAATAATCACAGGCACTTATACACTAGGCTCAGCAGGTGCAGGGGGAAGGCGTCCGCCAGGATTACTGGTGCACGACATAGAGGGTTCATCGGACATTTTAGTCAGACCTATTAAGTTGAGTGAGGCTTCCTTCAATACAAATTATCTCTTCCGCGAAGAGGAAGGCCTTGATGTAAACCGTGCATGGTACATGGTTATGACAACTGATTTGTCTGTAATCCAAGCCGCTTACTATGACCATTACAACCTTTCCTATGTGGTGGAAGAC
>JALTEL010000340.1 GCA_027073945.1 Caldifarciminota bacterium
GAGTTTGCAGAATGGTATAACCACAGAATTCAGGGAGCTCTATGGCTGAAGATGGGAGAAAAACCAGAAGAGGCTCTTCTCAGAAAAGCCCCGCAAGAGGCCCTATTGGGCCTCTTTATGGAACAAATAGAACGGAGGAAAGAACATGGACTTAGATAAACGAAAAAATAACCGTACTCTACATCCATGTTCTACAAGAGGCTCCCGAGCAATTATTGTTTTTTGCAGAACTCATCTAATCCGTATATGAGAATGGTGAATAAATAAAATAGTCTGTTGACTCAAAAATTTTATAATTTTCCTCGGGAAGAGTTTGAAAGAACTTGGATGGTCTTGGACCGTAGTTTTGCCAACTGTAGTAAAATTGTGTTGGGAATTCCTTGTTGACTAATATGAATGTTGTGTTGTAGTTATCCATTATCCGAATGCTTATTAAATCTCCTGCGTTTGTTCTCAAAACATGTCCCATCTCAATGTCATAATAATGATAAAGCTCAGGGGCAGCATAGGGCCCTTCTGCGGCTATAAATTCTTTAAAATCTGTTATCGGGATGGTGTGAGTGTTTTGCTTCACATCCTTAGGTGAAAGGTGGCCATAAATAAGGTATGTTATGGGATCCATTCGGGCTTGGCTTGGAAGACATGGAGATTGGATATAGGATTGGAAGACCCTCCCATCTATCCATTTATTACTCATAAACGAAGACTGGGGGGGTGAAAGTGTTTTTGAATAAATGGCCGTTGAGAACTCTTCTGCCGATAGGGACTTCGGCCCTTTAGCGGTATATAACCATCCATCATTACCGAGAGGGTTTATCCCCCTTCTTTCCATCATTATGCCACCAAAGACTGGGGTAAGAAGCATGAGAATAACAATGCTAACCATAAACATGTTCCTGTTCCCCTTGTAGCGGAGCCATATTAATCCATATGTGCTAATTATAACAAGCAATATTGGAATTATAGAAATTGCATATATGCCAAATTGCATCAATGGAAATACCGCTAATGTAGATAATATTAAGAATAGCTGGGACCTGCTATATGTTTTTTCCCCCAAGAAGAGTATGCTGAACGGTATCGCAAGGACTATTACATTTGTACTGCCTATAAAAGCAGTGGTAGCATTTATGATGTATATCAACGACCCAGTTCCTTTTATAAATCCGTTTTCATACGGGGTCCCCTGCCTCATGGCTAGAAATACACCGATAAGGAAGGTGCCTAGGAATAGGGTTGGGATTATGATTTTTTTGTACTTTCTGGCACGGATTGGAGTATATTTTTTTACATAGTAAATTCTTACACACAATACATATATTACAAGAATAATCATGAGGAAATATGCTGTTTTGTGGAACATAAACAGGAATAACAATGTTATTAGGGAAAGGGGCACATATTTCTTTCCACTTTTGTTTTCAATGCTATTCAGCAAGAAGAGCAAAAACAAGGGAATAACATAAATAACAACAACTCTGCTTGTTAGTGTTTCGGAACTGTACCACAAGAGAGTTGGCATCATTGCAAATGAAAAAGCTCCAATAAATGATAATAATGGCAGGGCAATCAACCTCTTTAGTAGGAGGAACATGCCTATGATCCCTATTAATGTCAATAGGAATGTAAGTATAAGGACACCTGTTTCTATGGGAACTCCTGCCATCTGGGAAACTGAAGATAATAGGAGTGGATATCCAACTCCACTTGAAAATGGGTACTGACCAAAGTATGAGGCCATATGTATGGTCCACCGTGCTTGGCCAAATCGATTTATAGAACCAGCTAACATGGTGTAGAAATGTGCGTCGTATTTTTCAAATATATGTGGTGCGGTGGGATATCTCAAGAGGGCAGATATGGATAGTGCGAATAGAAGTAGGAAGTACTCGGTTCGTTTTTTTATATTGCTATTTTCTTCCCAACTCAAAGTTATCACCTCAAACTTTCTCTATACACAGAGAGGATTTCCTCCGCTACCCTCCCCCACTCATACTTCTCAGCAAACTTCCTAATGTATTCACTATCCCAGTCTGTTTCCAGCGCCTTCTCTATGGCCTCTGCCAGTTCTTTTGGATCTCCTGCCTTCACGAGAAGGCCAACCCCTTCATCGGTTATAATCCCTTCGCTCCCGCCGTTGATGGTGGCCACCACGGGCTTTCCGCAGGCCATGGCTTCGATCTGGACAACCCCGAAGCTTTCCCTTAAGCTCGGCAGGACAAAAATATCGCAGGCGTTCATCCACATGGGGATTTCACGATATGGCCTCCCTCCAACCAGTTTGACATAATTATCCAGCCCTGCATTCGATATCTGCTTTTTAATATCATTCTCTAGGGCCCCACTCCCGGCAATTATGCATAAAATATTATCCGTGTGGTCTGCCACAATGCCTATGGCTTCTATAAGGTATTTATGTCCTTTAATAGGGAGAAGATTTCCTGCGGTCAGGAGAACTTTTTTGTCTAGCAGAATGTTCAAAGCTTTTCTGGCTTCTTCCTTATCTATTATTTTAAATTGTTTGGAATCATATCCGTTTGGAATCACGGATACTTTTTCTGCGGGCACTCCCATATCTGTTATCAGTATCTTCTTATTTTCTCTGCCAACGGTTATTATACTATCTGCGTTGTCCACTACAAACCGGATTTTTTTCATCCACTCAGGGTTTTTAAAGGGAATGGTATAAACATCTGAGCCGTGTCCCGTTACCACCAGAGGGACATCATACTCTTCTTTTAAGTGGGCCGCAATGTACCCCGGGAGCCACAAAAAATGGGCATGAATAAGAGAGAAATTGATTCGCCCAGAAGAGATGAAGCGTCTTATCTTCTTTAATGTCAGTCTCAAGAATATGCCGTGGAATATGTATTTCGGTGGAATCGTGTATTTCACATAGTGAACGGACATATTTCCCATATCATAGTCCTCTCCATAATGCGTTGAATATATGTCCTGGTGCCACCTGTTCTTCATTCCTAACAGTTTTAAAAGACGTTTTCGCCTCAATTTTCTTGGAATGTATGGAATTATGGATATGACTTGAACATGATTAAAAAACTTCGATAACTCCCTGACCTGAGAGTATACGAACGGGGAAGAGAAGGAAGTCCCTTTAGAAGGGAACCAGCTTGTTATTATCAGAAGTTTGTCGTCTTTCATCTCTAACCTTCCTTAATAAGTCTATCAACGACGAAGGCCGTTTCATGAGCAATGGTTATTTCCTTCAAGGGGATTGGATTCTGGCCGCCGTTTTTTATCGTATCTTTAAGGCATTCCATCTCGCGGTAATGGCCCTTGTCCTGTCTTTTAAGTTTGATTTTTTTCTCTCGGCCTCTGAATGACCGTAAAATCCTAAAATCATCTACCTCCACACTTATTCCATTCCTTTCGATATATAGGCTCTCTTTTGGATAGGCCGAACTCCCTATTGAGGTATACAAAAGATTGCCTACGGAACCATTCCGATATTTTATCGATACCGCCACATTATCTCCCGACTTTATGCTCGGTGTCCCAGAATTCAGGGAAATAACGGAGATATCGGATGGAGTGCTCCCCGCAATAAAATTCATCAAATCAAAAAAATGGACCCCTTCTCCGATGATTCGACCTCCGCCTTCAACTGAGTCGTAGAGCCAGTGGTCTGAAGGTAATTTTCCGGCGTTTACTCTGTAGTTTATAACGACAGGCCCGGAGCTAGAATCAAGTATCGACTTTGCTTTTTCAATAAGGGATGAGAATCTTCTGTTGAACCCTACCATGAAAATTTTACCACTTCGCTCTGCAGTTTGAATAAGCTTCTCCATATCTTTTTGATTCATTGCAGCCGGTTTTTCTACGAATACATGTTTACCCATATTGAGAGCCTCGACCGCTATCTTATAATGTAAATTGTGTCTGGTGGTAATAACTACCAAATCAATATCGTCGTCCCTTAATATGTCAAAATAATCGGTAGTAGCGTACTTTGCTCCGTATTTTTTTGCCATATTCTTTGCATTTGCACCCGTATTGCTTGCGATTGCATGAATAGTCATGCCCTCGATACGAGCAATATTAGGCATATGAAAATTCTTTGCAAAGTTCCCCCCTCCTATAATCCCTACTCTTATAATACCTGAAGGAACATTGCTTATACTGGCATTCTCAATTTTTCTTTTTAGTGGCATCTCCTCCTTTTTATGAGCATACTGCAAAAGGACTCCTATGCTGTTTGCCTGTTTAATTGCATCATAGGCCTTGACCGCCTCTTCTATTGAAAAAATATCAGTAATCAGTTTCTTAACATCGACACTACCACTATCTATCAATTCAAGAATAGTCTTCATGTTTCTATTCTCTGTCCATCTAACATAGGCAATGGGATAGTCAACGGACTTCTCTTCGTATCGGGAATCGTACCTTCCTGGGCCATATGATGTGGAAATCATAAAATCGGCTTCTTTTTCGTAGAACGGCTCTCTGGGGATGTTCATTCCCACCGCACCAACTACCACTATCTTCCCTTTTTTCCGTATCATTCTGAGGGCATCCTCTACTGGCTTGTTGCTGGAAGTAGAGGCTGTTATTATCACTGAATCAAGCCCCACTCCCTCCGAAAAGATATCTACTGCTGTGAAAATATCCTTTTCACCGATTGTGTATCCTTCGTCGATGCCTAATTCTTCTGCAAGTCTAACTCGATCTTTGCTGACATCGAATCCAATTATACGACATCCCGCTGCTTTTAGTATCTGAGTCGTTAACAGGCCAACAAGCCCCAATCCGATAACTGCAACGCGCTCTCCCACTCTAACATCTGCTCTCCTTACTCCTTGAAGTGCGATGGCACCAACTGTTGTAAAGGCCGCTTCCTTAAACTCCACGCGATCTGGGATTTTAACGCACAGATTTTCAGGTACTTTAATAAACTCAGAATGAGATGCATATCCTCCGCCGCCACATGCAACCCTATCGCCAACTTTTATAGACTTGACTTCCTTTCCAACTTCTATTGCTATGCCCGCAGAGGAATAGCCCAGTAGATTTGGCTCATTCATTTTCTCCTTTATAAGGTGGTAGGTGCTTAAAATACCCTGTTTTTTAAGAATGTCCTTTGTTTTCTTTATTAAATCCGGCCTTGTTCTCTGAATTTCCTTGCCCAATGCGATGATGTTCTTGGATCGTATCTCTATCGCATGCCTCTCAGTTCCAGCACTTATTAAAGAGAACATATTGGCTACTAATATCTCTTTTTCTCCGCATAATGGTGCGGGAACATCTTCTATCTCTATTGCCTTTCTCACATTTAGAACTTGCTTCATCTAATCGCCTCCATCTCCCTACTAACTTTTAGAAAATTGCTCAGTGCCACCATCATCCATGCCTGTGACCACCGCATATAAGGGATTTTATTGGCAGTTATTCTCCCGTTCTGGAAGTAGAAGTAGCCCTTAGATGACTGCATGTGCTCTATGGTCCACTCGGCAATTTTTCTAGAAAAATTCAGGTACTCTTCCTGACCTGTTTTTCCGTAAAGTGTTCCGAAGCTTATTATACCCTGAGCCTGATTGTGGATATCAACCGGGTATCTCTTTGGGTATCTATACACTCCCCTCCCATCCGGTAAGAAAAGTTTTTTCATGTAAAACTCAATACCTTTGTCAATAGATTCGCTCATATTCATCTCCATATTTTTGGATATTTCAATCAATGCCTCCAAAATATAGGCCTGATGAAAATCATAAAGTATCGTCTCCTGCCCATCTTCGTTAAAACCGTATGCCCAGCTCCCGTCTGCTTTCTGGTTATCAATCACATATCTCGTGGCTTTTTTTACGGGCTCTGCAAGCTCCTCGTTCTTTGTTATCGAATATATTCTTGACAGAAGCATTGCTCCAAGTATACTTGCGTTGAATGTTCGTGTGTGATCATGCATATTGTAACTGAAGCATAGGTATTTGTCTGTTTCATACCTGTTGAGATGTTTGAGAATGAAATCACCGATAGACACACTGATGTCTAAGAATTCTCTCTCATTGGTAATCTCATAATAGTTTAAAAGCATGTCACCGACAAAGGAAGACACCACAATAGAGGGCTCATAAGCCGGAAGAGAGAAGCTTCTAGAGGCCCAGGGGAAGTTGTAACCCCAGCAATATTCTTCAACCCCCTGATATCTCAGTTCCTTAAGTTTTTCAATAAGAGAGCGACCCTTATCTAAATATGCATTTTCTCCCGTGATTTGAAAGAGGTTAAGGTATGCCTGAGAAATAAGAGCCAATCCTTTTGGGTTGTAATCTTCATCAACGCCAAACAGTCTTCTGAAGTTTATCGGGGAGTAGCGTCCTATCTGTTGTGCGTAAAATCTGAGTTTTTTGCCTTTAAGCCTCTTCAAAAATGGGGAATTGAGCATATCGTATGGGTCATACCCTTTGTAATCTTCACTTTCAATCCATTGCGTTAGCATATCAAGGGCAGTCTTAATCTTGTCCATGTCTTCTACCCCTTTTTAAGTATCTCAATTATCTTCCCACTCGCATCCCCATCCCCGAACACGACCTCCGCTCCTCTCATCTTATCCTCCAGTTCCTTATTGTCCATCAACTCCTTTACCTTCCCCAGCACCACATCAGGCCCCACTCCCACGATTATATTGGAACCGGCCGTAACGGTCTCCGGTCTCTCGGTATTGTCCCTCAGGGTGAAGCAGGGCACATGAAGTATATTCGTCTCCTCCTGAAGGCCGCCGGAATCCGTGAGAACGAGCCTTGCCCCCGACAGAAGGAGAAGGAAGTCCAGATACCCCAGCGGCTCGATAATCCGGACATTCGGATTGTCGATGCTGTAGCCGTGCTCGGCCAGCCTCTTCCTTGTCCTCGGATGCATTGGAAACACCGCCGGGTACTCAAGGGAGTTTAGAATCTCCACGATATTGGCCAGCCTTTCCGGGTCATCCACATTCTCCTGCCTGTGGGCCGTTATTACCATGTACTTTCCACCCTCAAGGCCCAGTTCTTCGAATATCTTCGACTTTCTCCGGGCAATCTCGAGATTCTGATACACCGCATCCACGATGGTGTTTCCCGTGACGAATATTTTGTCCTCATCTATTCCTTCCCTCAGCAGGTTCTCCCTCGACGGCTCTGTCGGTGCGAAGAGGTAGTCGGAGATGTGGTCGGTCATTATGCGGTTCAGTTCCTCCGGCATGTTTCTGTCCCAGCTTCTGAGGCCGGCCTCCACATGCCCCACCTTTATGTGCAGTTTCGATGCGGAGATAGCCCCTGCGAGGACGGTGTTGGTATCTCCTTCCACCAGAACAACATCCGGCCTGTCATCCATGAATATCTTCTCCATGGCCTTTATCATCTCTCCCGTCTGGGCCCCCTGGGTGTGGTAGTTCTCTCCGATGTCGAGTTTATAATCAGGTTGCGGCAGCTCCAAATCCTCAAAGAAGAGTTTGTCCATGTTATACGAGTAGTGCTGGCCGGTGTGCAGTACATAGTGTGGAATACCTCTCTTCTGCAGTCCACGAATGACGGGGGACATCTTGATTATCTCCGGCCGGGTTC
>JALTEL010000341.1 GCA_027073945.1 Caldifarciminota bacterium
GTGGAAGGGAGTGCGGGAATAACAACTGTGGAGGTAACGAAATCCGGAGACCTGTATGTGGCCGTTTCCCTCCCGTCCCTGCCGGTGGGAACTGTCGGCGGCGGAACAAGGGTGGAGACCCAGAGGGAGGCCCTGAACATAATGGGATGCTCCGGTAAAGACAGCGCAAAGAAACTGGCCGAGATAATCGGCGGTGCGGTTCTGGCCGGTGAAATCTCACTCATGGGGGCACAGGCCGCCGGGGATCTGGGGAAGGCACATAAGAGTCTGGGGAGATGAGCGCTTATATTTTGGTGTATTCATTACATCCTATTTCTGTACCTTCTTTGTATCTGTTGGGGGAGTAGAACCCGTTTTTCAAGAAACCTAAAATCGTCTACATTGTTAGTGATCAATAATGTGGGTGCATAGTATGCATGCGAAGCAATTAGTGTATCCCTCCAATTTTTCTTAAAATCGAAATTAGGGTCATCATCATATACATCTGTAACTATGTTAATTGTATACTCCGCTTCTCTTGTTGTAAATTTAGGGATTTCCAGTTGAGCTACTTTTTTTATTAGTTTATCTATTTCTTCTTGCGTTTTTCCTCTCCTTCTTTGACCTATGCTGTATTCTACATATGCAATAAGAGGGAGGATTTTATCCCCTCTATAACTCATCAACCATTTAAAGAAGCTCTTATCAGTTATAAGGACGCAAGTATCTATAACAATTCTATCCCACAAAAATCCCCCTCCGTCTTTTTCAGTTTTCTGCAAAGCTTTCAATGAATTGAAGTTCTTCTTCTTTTTCTTCTTTTCTCTTTTCTATAATTTTTTGCAACTTTTCATCGAACACTATGTTTTTTCTTAAATTTAATGAAAGCAATATTTCTGCAAAAAATCTATCGAACTTGTTTTTTTGAAATTCAAGTTGACTTTTCCAGTATTCAATGACGCTACTTGGGATATTTTCATAGCAATTTTTGTGTATTCTGAGGTAATAGGAGAAGTAGAACCAAATATCTTCTGTAACCTCTTTTGCGATGTCCGTAGGGAATTCAGGAATATGTATAATAGTTCTCATCAACATATCGTAATTTCTGATACGTTCAGAAACCTCTTTTGGAAATTCTCTCTCTGGAAATGAGTTTATAGTTCGTTCTAAGGAGGGAAGTAAGAACAATTCTTTGGAGTTTAAAATCTCAACATTGGCAGATGCCATTCTCTCAATGTTTAGGCGCAGTTGCCTAAAATTTCTTTGAAACTCGAATGGAGCTGAAGAATATACATCGTCCACCAGTTCTTCCTTGCTTTTTATTTTATACTTCTCCACTGTTTCTCTTACAACACTCTTGACAATGTTTGTAGTGTTATCTTGGTATATTGGTTCTCTGCCAATCCATAAGACAGTTGTATACTGGGGGGATTCATGGTTCCATTGAATAGTATTTGGCATGAGGTAACGTACAACTTCGTCGCCATATCTATACCAGCAATGCGGAAGTTCAATATTTATCATATAGTTATCATATAACTTTTTATAAACTAAAGATATTAGTTTATTAAAATAAAGGCCTGTGATGGGCTCTCCATTTTTCTCTTCATACTGCTTAATGACTTCGAAGGAGGCCACTTCGAGAAGAGATTTTTGGTTTAAGGCATATGCAGACATATTTTCACCTCCAGAATTGCTTCTTACCACTCATCAACTCATATGCGATATTTAAAATTATCGTTTTTCTTCCATCGGTTATTTAGTGGTCATTTTTGATTCGAGTGCAGGGGGAGGGATTCGAACCCTCGAACCTCTGAAGGACAGGATCTTAAGTCCTGCGCCGTTGGCCATGCTTGACTACCCCTGCACGGGGCAATAGGGCAAATGCAGGGGTAGTCTTAGGCGCAATACCAATCGGATTAAGTGCGCCGGATGACTCACGGATGTGAGGCATTAGCGCACCCCAATGGTATAGGTGCGCCGGATGACTACCCTTGCGGTATAGGATGGGTTGGTGTGCTTGGGAGTCATAAGCGCAACGCCAATTGACCCCAGTGCGCCGGATGACTACCCCTTGCGGTAATGATGTTTTCCCAATCACACAACCTCATCTGTCTTATATCTCTTTTCCCTCCCTCCGTCTTTTTGCCCTGCCCTTTATGTCTTCGAGATAAGGTATATATTCCATTGCCCTATCTCCCCTCCATGAAGGTAAAACTCATTGCCTATACACCGGAACCGGACAAATTGGCCTCCGT
>JALTEL010000342.1 GCA_027073945.1 Caldifarciminota bacterium
GAGTAGTCACGCTTGAAGATGTGCTGAACATTTTTCATCCTCATAAGCAGGTCATTGACAAATACAAAAGGATGATGGCATTTTACTATGAAGTGGAAGAAAACAACGTGTTCGACATGGAAGTAACCCAGGAACTGTTTTTACTTGTTGTGGTCCAGGACATAATGCAGTTTGACCCCATAACGATAACAGAGGATGAAATCATTGAACATGCATATCATATAATCAAAGAGAACAACCTCTCTCTTCTTCCTGTTGTGGATAAAAGGGGCAAACTTGCAGGCGTCGTAAGTCTGTTTGATATCATATTCTTCTTGCTCAATCAGAGGAAGGCTAATTAACAATGGCTTATGCTATTCTTATTTCCGGTCTTATTTTCATCATAGGGCTCTTTGTATCAAAATTGCTGGAGAGATTAAAATTCCCCGCTGTAACCGCATATCTGATTACCGGTGTTATCATAGGGCCTTATGTATTTAATATAGTGCCAAAAGTGCTGATTCACTCGACAGATGTGGTTGCAAATGTAATACTCAGTATGGTTGCATTTTCACTCGGCCAAACATTCTCAAAAAAACAGCTTTCAAGAATAGGCTCCAGTGTCATGCTTTTGTCCTGGGGAGAGGTCCTTGGCGCCTTTGTATTAGTCACAACTGCACTCTATTTTGCCGGTATGCCTCTGTATCAGGCAATTCTATACGGAGGCATTGCACCTGCCACTGCCCCTGCTGCCACTGTTATGGTGATAAGGGAATACCGTGCAAAGGGAATATTCACGGAGACATTATTGGGAATTGTTGCCATTGATGATGCCTGGGGTATCATAGTTTTTGCACTCGGTGAATCCGTGGCAAAAGTGCTGGTGATTCCGGGCACAACAGGCAATATGGTGTTCCGTCATTTCTTACTGGCAGCGGGCAATGTGCTGATAGCACTGGGTATCGGCGGAATCCTGGGTCTTTTGCTCTCTCTCATTTCAAAGCATATAAAAAGTGAAACGAATATTCTGATAGCGGTTTTCGGATTTATCCTCCTGACAAGTGGTATTGCAATAAAATTAAATGTATCGGACCTGCTGGCCAATATGGCACAGGGTGCCGTACTCATGAATATGCGAGAAAACAGCACGCCTTATTTTGATGCCTTGAAAAAAATCGACTGGCTTTTCTATCTGTACTTTTTCGTATTAACAGGGTGTGGGCTTGAGCTTCCCCTGCTCAAAAAAATAGGCGTTATGGGCCTCATTTATCTGATAACACGTCCAACAGGAGAGTACGTGGGCGCATTTATGGGGGCAGTCGTGGGAAAGATGGAGAAAAGGGTGAGAAACCTCATGGGGCTCGGACTGGTGCCTCAGGCAGGTGTGGCACTGGGGCTCGCCATTCTTGTAAGAAATGAGTTCAGGGCTACAATAGGCCACACATTTTTGACAACAATTGTTGCAACCACGATAATTTACGAAATACTCGGGCCGTTCTTCACAAAGTATGCACTCAAAAAAGCGGGTGAAATTCAATAGGTGTTTCAATCTACCCGACTGACGCGCTTTTACTTGAATAAAGGTGTGATTTAGATTAAAATTATTCACATGATAGACAGAAAGTACATAAGGCAGGATGTTTTATCACTTAAAAAAGCCCTCCAGAGGAGAGGTGAGTCACCGGAGCTTGCGGACAGGGTCAATGAAGTGTTCAAACAGTTGATTGACATAAAAAAGCAAAGCGACAGCCTGAGGCAGCAAAGAAATGAAAAATCCAAACAGGTGGGGCTGAATAAGAGAAATGGACTTGACACAGAGGATATTATGCAGGAGTTGAAGGTATTATCAGAAAAGATAAAAGATGCCGAAGTCAGAGAAAAAGAACTTGACACCGCACTGAAAACAGTTTTATACACAATACCAAATATCCCGCATGCATCTGTCCCCGACGGTGAGGATGAAAAAGACAATGTTGTAATAAAAGAAGTTGACGGGGTAAAAAGTTTACTGGAAAATCCCAAACCTCACTACGAAATAGGAGAAAAACTGGATATACTCTTACTTAAAACAGGCTCCATGCTTTCCGGCTCAAGATTTACCTTTTTAAAAGGACAGGGTGCCAAACTTGAGCGTGCACTTCTGTCCTTCTTTCTTGAGGAAAATGAAAAAAGGGGCTACACTGAAATAATGCCTCCGTATTTAGTGAGAGAAGATATACTTTACGGATCCGGACAACTGCCCAAATTCAGAGA
>JALTEL010000343.1 GCA_027073945.1 Caldifarciminota bacterium
TCAGGAAGATGGTATATAAAGAATGATTTGTTATCCGAAGTGATTACATAGTAATATTCATTACCCCTAAATACACTCGACATTCCCGTAGGATGATTATGCACCAGAGGGAAACTGTCCATAGATAGTTTCTTAAGCAATCTTCCGTCACTCAAATTGTATATAAAAATATTGCTATCTATTACATCAAAGTATTGTTTATATGTGGATACAAACCACTGATCACTGTGATAAGGTAATGCTATAACATAGTGCTCGGTAAAATCGGTTGATATTTTACTCACCAATACACTGTCATGTCTTGTCGCCACCCAGTAATCACCCCCTCTCTCCACATCACCATATTCATCCTCGTATAAATAAGGATATTGGTCTTTATATAAAACCTCTCTCTTGATTAAGTCTACATACCAGGTCTCAACAAATGTATCTGTCTTTTGCGTATGTATGTTGTATCCTTCAAAACTAAAACACGCTTTTACAAACTGTGTATCTATTACATCATATATATCCGAAACACCTATACAATGCCCGTTTATTATGGTATCTAATACCGTGGTATCTTCCCAATCCTCTCCATGTGGATATACATACCCCGTGTATGTCCCTATGTTCCTCACTATGTCACTTAAACTATCCTCACTGTATATCTCACCGTGGCTGTTTATGTGATATATTATCTCCGAACTGTATGTCGTATCATGAGGATTGTATGCGGCCACTGTGAAAATGAGTTTGTTGCCCGGATATACCTTGCATTCTGTCATTTGTACCCTGTAAGTTCCTATGTACCCTCCTATGTGCTTCACTCTCTTGCCGTCATGGTATATGTCATACTCGTCTGCCGCATACCACATAATACTGTCATTTGTGGTGTCCATCTCTGCCCAGAAAAGTTCATCCTTCACTGCTCCTATCTTCTGAAGGCTCAGAGCAAGTATTATGTTTATTAATATCATATTCATAAAACCTCCTTGTTTTTTTCCCTGACTACTTCTAAATTATGTTTATTATTGTAATGGATAAGAAGCGATTTGTCAAGACACTTTAATGCACTATTTGTAATGGCTTGTTATTTAGTGGGTTATAATTTGAAGAAAATACTGTTTCCTGAATAATTTGTTCATTATTTCGACAAAAATTGTAATAGAAATTGTATTGGATATTTATTATCCCCTCTCTTTCTCTATGCGGGATAAGGAAGTAATAAAAATATACTCATGACCTATCCTCCTTTATTCCAATTTGAAAATATATGTAGAATCGACAAAGTGTACATCAATATATTGGTCATAGGGTATTAATTGCCATAAGCTGCTCCCCATACTGTGTGTACCCATAGGACAACTGTATACTACCACAGGCGTATCCTCGGGTGTCTTGTATTCCACAAACACAGAGTCTTTTGTAGCAGGTACTTTTAGAAAGAATACACTGCCCGAATCCTTTACCATTCCGCTCAGTAATGTGCTCTGTGTCGTGTCTTCGTACTTGTTTATAAGCTGAAAAAACGCCCCGTAGTTTTGCAAAAAGTAAGGAAATGAAAAGCATTCTAAAATGCGAATAACGTACTATTTATAGAACGTACATAGGAAAATTTCAGAGATTTATATTGAAACTCAATATTCCAAGATTGGAATTGTTGTCAATTATCCATATAACAATCATTAATATTAATAAATACAAAACATATCAAATCAAAGGGACTGGTCGAAATCGCCTCCTGTTCCCTGCTCGCGTATTTTTGCTTTATATCCGCCAAGGGCTTTGGCCACAGCAGCTGGTACAAGGGCTTTTACATCACCCCCGAGCGAGGCTATTTCTTTTACAAGAGAGGATGCAAGATACGCATATTCTTCGGAAGGTACGAGGAAAACAGTTTCAACACCTGGATAAAGTCTCCTGTTCACCCATGACATTTTGAATTCATACTCAAAATCCGAAACTGCCCTTAAACCTCTTATTATAACCGTTGCACCCACTTCCCTGCAAAAATCAACGAGTAATCGGTTGGACAGAGTTTTAACTTCAACGCCATTTAAATCAGATGTAGCCTGCTTTACAAATTTCGCCCTATCCTCAAGAGAAAAAAGGGTATTTTTATGTATTGCCTCAGCCACAACAACAATGATTCTGCCAAATATCTTTGACGCCCTGCGTATTATATCAATATGGCCATTTGTTATGGGATCAAAGGTCCCCGGGTAAACTGCTGTAATATGTGGTGCGGGT
>JALTEL010000344.1 GCA_027073945.1 Caldifarciminota bacterium
TTTATTTGAGCGTGAATTTTGATACATCCTTTGCCGTTTACAGACTTTCAGATACCTCGTATTATCTTTTGAAAGAACAGAGTGGTAATTTCCCTGTTGTGTTTAAAGATAACAATGCGCCTTTTGTGATGTATTCCGCTGATAGTGCAATTTATAAGGAATCCTTATATGACAGCACGGCACAATTTATACAAAATGGCATGTTTGTTTCATTTCCTGCCAGGACCAATGACAGAAGCATATATTTTATACCGAATGACTTTTATCTGTACAAATACGATATTTCCAATAGTACTATAAACATAGTTGATTCCGGATTCATTGATGCGGTCTGTGGGGGTGCTTTCCTGAGTTTTAGAAGAAGGGGGGATTTTGATATAAAGCCGTTTGAATACTCGGATGAGGGACTGATGGCAGCTTCCATGCATGGGACCGAAATGATGAGTTTAGTGGGCGGTTTCTGGGAAGGTAGAATGGTGGGAAGTGCACTGCTCTCAGACTTTGTACTTGCAAAAACAGAAAGAATAAGCGCACAGGAGCCCGGACAATTCGAAAATGTTATTGAGGAGGATTTCTGGGTTGAAGCACTTGAGTGGTCTATCTGGCATAAGGTTAATATCATTTCTTCTTCTCTTGGATATTCGGATTGGTATGAAAAAAAGGATATGAACGGAGAAACCGCTGTGTCATCACGAGCTGCATCAAAGGCGCTGTCTTCAAATGTTTTGGTTGTGAATGCCATCGGAAATGAGGAGAGCCACAGTATTACTCCGGACACGACATTATCCGCGCCTTCGGATGCTAAAGGCATTATTGCTGTGGGTGGCACGGATTCAACCGGGACAAAACCCGAACTATGTTCGTACGGGCCTTCTGCTGACGGCAGGATAAAACCAGAGCTTGTGGCTCCCTTTAATGGTTATTTTGTGGATGATACGGGAATGGTTTACAGGCTGGGTGGGACATCGGTTTCAACTGCTCTTGTATCCGGAGGAGCTGCTGTGGTGTGGAGCGGACATCCTTCGTGGGATGCAGCTGCAGTGAGAAATGCTATGTTGAATACCTGCACAGAGCTGCCGGGATACCCTGCTCCCAATAATATAACGGGACATGGGCTTGTGAATGTTTACAGGGCACTCTACTATGAGACACCTGTTAAACAGAGTAGAGATGACATTGTTATCATATCGCCATATCCCAATCCCTTTCCCAGGACAAAGGATATATATCTAAATATTCCTGTAAGGCTTGTTCATAGAACGAGCTTACATGTGTTTATAGTAAACATTGGAGGAACCAGGTTGAAAGACGTTACAATTGGCGGTGAAAAAGGTCCGGGCACGGTTAATATAAAGATAAGAGCGAATGATCTTGCCCCGGGATTATATACAATTTTAATACATACGGGCTTTGGTGCTGCTCGTTCTAAATTTCTCGTAAAGGAGTGAGTCCATGCATATTATAATGATACTGATATTGGTAGGACAAATTCAAAGAGGCGATTTGCTTTTTAAAAATATGAATTATGAGGGGGCGATGCAGGCATACACACAGGCTTTAAATAGCGGGAAACGAGGGGTTTATTACAGGCTCTCCCGTTTGCTATGCAATATGGGGGATGCTGAGTCTGATAAAAACATAAAGAAGAGCTATTATATGAAAGCCCTTTATTATGCCAACATGGCCATATCCGAAGATTCCCTGGGATATGAGGGCTTTCTCTGGAAAGCCGCTTCTCTTGGAGATATTGCGCTATTTAAAGGCGGGAAACAAAAAATTAAATATGCTTTTGAGATTAAAAGAAATGTGCTGACTGCAATATCTCTGAACAAAAATTGTGCACTCTGCTTTTTTATTCTTGGCGAGTATAACAGAGAAGCTGCAACGCTTAATCCTATTCTCAAGAGTTTTGCGAAAGCACTTTTTGGAAAGATACCTGAGGGTACTCTGGATAGCTCATACATCTATGATTCAATTGCCGTTAATCTGGATTCGGCTTCAATTCAATTCCATCTGGGACTTGCCAGGACGCTTATAAAATTGAAGGACACAAAGGATGCGGCAGTACATCTCAGAAAAGCGATTAGTTTGCCTGTATTTTATAAAAAGGATTATAATCTCAAAGAAGAGGCAAAAAAACTGCTTAAAAAAACAGGCTAATAAAAAGCAGTAGTGTTTTTTTCCCTGAAAACCTGGAAATTTGATTATACCTGTATGATAGGATAAAATTATATATATGAAATATCTAATTCTTTATTATTCTGGTAGTGGAAATACACAGAGAGTTGCACAGATATTGTCTGCTCAATTAAGAAATAACGGCGCAAAGGTCACCATGAAGTTTATAAAGAAGGGTTTAAAAATTCAGCCTGATTTTGACAGGATTATAGTGGGTTCACCTGTTTATGCATACAGCCCGCCGCGGACAGTAATGGAAATTCTATCTGCAATAAACCTTCCTTTTGTACCTGTGTATATGTTTTTTACAAAAGGACTTATACTGGGTAATGCAGATGTAAAACTTGCAAATTTGCTTAAATCAAAAGGCTTAAAAATTATAGGCAAAACGGATTTTCTCCTTGCCGACAGTCTTTTTATATTGAGCGCACAAAAAGGGAGTCTCCTGCATTATATTTATCTGTTACCCAATAAACTATCAGCAAAGAAGCTCTCAAAATTCTCTGCTAAAGTATTGCAGGCTTTTGATAGAAATGAAGTAGCGGAAATTCGCAACAAATGGTATGTGGCATTTACGGATTGTGTGGCAAAGGCCTTCTGGAAAAAGGAGAAAGAATGGCAGAGTGAGATGTTTGCAGATGAAAAGTGCGATTTATGTGGTGCATGTGTCGGACTTTGCCCCAGAGATAATATTGAAATAAGAGAATCACATGTTATTTTTGGAGACGATTGTGATTTCTGTATGAGATGCCTGCATAGATGCCCAAAAGAGGCAATTCAGATAGGCAGGATTACTATTAATAGCCCCAGATACAGGGGTATTTAATGTGGAGAGTCCGATGATTAAACCGTATGGATTAAATGATAAGAAAAGGTTTGAGAAGTGTAATTTATGCCCGAGGAATTGTCTTGTAAACAGGTGGGGAATAAAATCCGGGTTTTGTAATACGGATTCCTCATTTAATATAGCTTCAATTACAGTTCATTTTGGAGAGGAGCCTGCAATCTCTGGTGATAAAGGGATTTGTAATGTTTTTTTCACGAGATGCAACATGCAGTGTATTTACTGCCAGAATTATCAGATAAGCAGAAACAGGGGAGAGATAATTGAACATACAATGGAATACGAGGATGTACTGGACAAGATTGAGTATGAACTGGATAGAGGAGTGCGTTCCGTAGGTTTTGTCTCGCCTTCTCATGTAATATTACAGGTGAAAGCGATAATAAATGGACTTCGCAGAAGGGGGAGAAAACCAATTTTTGTTTTTAACACAAATGCTTATGACAAAGTGAGCATTCTGGAAGAAATCAAAGAACTTATCGACGTATATTTGCCGGATTTCAAGTATATGGATAGAAAAATAGCATCCCAATACTCAAAAACGCCAGGATATCCTGAAATTGCACAAAAGGCCATACTTACCATGTTCAGGCAAAAGGGTGAGAGAGTTATCTTTGATGAAAGAGGTGTTGCGAGGTCAGGTCTCATTATAAGGCATCTTGTATTACCCGGTCATATTGAAAACAGTAAAAAGGTTTTGAGATTTATTGCAGAGCAACTGTCCAACAATGTGTACATATCTGTTATGTCTCAGTACACCCCTACACAGCCCGTTCTCGGTCACCCGTTACTGGGAAGAAGGCTTTATAAATGGGAATATGAAGAGGTACTGGAAGAGATGAACAGACTTGGTTTTAAAAACGGATGGGTCCAAAATCTTTATGAAAGTGACGATTATATGCCGGATTTTTCATCTCCCGCTCCTTTTGAATTTAAAAAGACTCCAACTTAAAATTTTATGCACTTAAAAAATTTTGTGTAATACGCAGAGCTTACAGAGTATTTATAAATTCAGCTAATTTTTGAGCTCCTTCTTCCAGATTTTCCAATGAGTTGGCAAATGATATACGTATATGACCCTCGCCGTTTTTGCCAAATGATGTGCCAGGGAGCACAGCAACTCCGAATTTTTCGAGGAGCCTTCTTGCGAATTCCGTGCTCGGCATATTTAAATCCATCACCTCGGGGAAAAAGTAAAATGCACCTTCGGGTTTTATTGTCTTCAATCTGTCAACATCAAGTAGTTTTTCATATATAACATCTCTCCTGCGCTGGAATTCTGAGACCATTTTTTTTATGAAATTTTCCCCGCTTTCAAGTGCGACAATGCCGGCTTCCTGAATAAATGGAGGTACGCATGATATTGAATTCTGAACTATCTTTACAACAGGCTTTACCAAAAATGAGGGAAGTATCCCGTACCCGAGACGCCAGCCGGTCATAGCGTATGTCTTGGAAAATCCGTCAACCAGAACAACCCTGTCTTTATCTTCTTCCTCCATGAATTTTGTGATTGATAAATGTGCCTTTTCATATATAATCCGTGAATAAACTTCGTCAGATATTACAAGAATGTTATAAGCCCTTGCAACATCAAGAATGTCCATAAGATCCTGAGGGGTTGCAATTCGTCCTGTGGGGTTTGAAGGGTAATTCAATATTATTGCCTTTGTTCTTTTTGTTATTTTGTTCTGTATTTCTTCAGCATCAATTGTGTTTGTCTTTTCCATGAATATCGTATAGGGAATGGCTTTTCCGGAAGCAAAATTTACAAGGCTTCCATAAGAAAGATAGCCGGGGTCAGGTATCAAAACCTCTTCTCCCGGATTTAATATTGCAAGAAGAATAAATAGAAGTATTGGCTTTGCTCCGGAAGCTACAACTATGTTATTACTGGATACGTTTATTTTCCTGAACTTTTTTTCGTATACAGTAATAGCCTCTTTTAACTTCTCTATGCCCTGCGATGCGGTATAATGCGTCTCATTTCTATCAAGAGATTGTACAAGGGCCTTTTTTATGGCATCGTCTGTATTAAAATCTGGCTCGCCAATTTCAAAGTGAATGACTTTTATACCCTTCTTCTCAAGTAATTTTGCCTGAGAAAGAACCTTAAAAGAATCCGATTCCTTGAGATTGTTAACGGAGTGTGATAGAATCATGATTATTCTTCAATGATTTCAACATTTGCCCTCGGGACTGTCACAACTGTACCGTCGTCCAGTTTGGCCTCAAGTACTCTTACCTTTGCCTCGGTTTCAATTTGCTGAAGTTCTGACGGGAGTGCTGTTACAACACCGATCTTCCCAAAGTGCGGTTCTCTTATTATTCTTATTCTTGTTTTTCCGATTACGAGTCCTCCCTCCTGTAATTCTGCATCTTCGGCATGTATTTGCAGAGATTCATCAGGAACTATGACCTCGGGTCTTATCACCCCTGCTCTTATCTGGGTAGCTCCGCTGATCGAAGCCTTTTTTCCGTTAAGAGAATTCAACAGCTCAAATGTTCTCTTTGCCATGGATATCTTTCCGAACCCTTCTGTTATTACAAGTGTTATTCCCTTCCCTTCGTTCCCGGTTATTGCCACTCCTATGTCATATCCAAGAAAACCTCTTAAGTTTGCGTCGTCAATTCCACCTGCTACTATACCTGTAACGCCTATTTTTGCAGCTTTTTCCAGTGCCCCTGCCGTGACAAATGCACCGCCCACCAATATCTTTCCTTTATGCTCTTCTTTTATCATATCTTTGGTAACCTCACAGCCTGGCGAATCGCATAGTTGCTGGATATGTCCTATTCTTTCTTCACCTATGCCGAAAATACCCTGGATAAAGCTTGCTTTTGTTTCCACAATGACACCTTCATTTTCAATTACCTCTACCACTGTACCATCTATATATGCATTGACTTCCACAGGTTCCGGGGGTTCTCTGAGAATCACCTGGCCTGTTATATTTGATACTGAATCTATTGTCCCGTCAACGGGGGAAGTTACATTGGTTTTAAATATACCAAAGAAACTTTTTGAAATTGCAATGGGCTCTCCTTTTTTAACCTTATCACCTTGTTTTTTTATCAAGACCTGAGGAACCTCCTCAGGGGGTACTGAGAGCAGGCCCGCCACATTCAATGGCTGGACGTTTCCGGGAAGTTCCGTTCTTGCAACAATATCTTCTGCCTTTACCTTATCTCCCTTTTTTACCAGTACTTCTCCGATAAGAGGGAGCCTCCTCTCTTTTCTCAAAATTTCGGCCCTTGTTACTTTAAGGCCAGGTGTATATGCATGTGCCATGGTTATCCTCCTTTATTTAACAAACTATCAAAAAATTTATTTTGTTTAATAGACATCCATTTCTTATAGATTTTTTGGGCAATTAAGGTATCTCCTTTCTGCATGTAATAAATAATCCTCGTTGAATCCGCATCAAAACTGCCCATATTCCCTGCCATGCTGAGATATTTAAGAGCCGTGTCAGACTCTCCGAGCTTAAGGAAAGATTTTCCCATTATATCATAAAACTCAGGTATTTTTACAATTCCAATACCTTCCCTGGCAGTTGAAATGGCCTTTTTGTAATCTCCAATCATGTATCTGATTGATGTTATTCTCAAAATCAGAGCCACGTACATCTTCTTTAATCTATCCTCATCAAGTTTACAATTGCTTAAAAGTATCTTTGCAAATCTCCATGTTTGCAGGGCATTATTTACATCCCCATCGTTCTCGAATGCGATGGCAAGCCTGACCGCCACAGAGACAAAATTCCGCATTGCTTTTTGATGGGATATATCCTTAAAAACCTTTTTATCAAACATACCTCTATATCTAAATGCCCTTCCCGGGTACGGAACACCTCCGTATTTTTTAATGAATTCAGCGGCATTCAAATTATCATACAGGAGTTCTTTGGTATACGTTCTATCAATCTTTTCACCTCCCGTAAGACCTGCTATGTTTTCCTTATTTTCAGTGTCTGTCACTTCCATTGCAAGTCCTTTAAGTATAAGATATTTTTCCCATCCTTTGTAAGCACTGTGGTCGCAAGTAATTGAAAAGTAAAGGGGAACTCTGAAATTTGCCCCATCAATCACCTTGCGTGCAAATTCTTTACCTGAGTCAAAGTACACAGAGGGAATTCTTCCAAATTCCGTATTTATGTATTCCGAAGGTATATAATTGCTACTTGTTGCTATCATATTCCTTATCATAATATCTCTGAAATACAGTATTGAGCCATCACGTGCCCTTATTGCGGGAGGTAGTTTGTCAATCGTGGAATCCGAAAAACTTATGGGTGCACCTTTTTGCTTTAGCTGTTTGCAATACCACTTTGTGTTGAGCAGTGACAGGTTTGCATTTAAAACGTCCGGTCTGACTTTAAGAACCTGCTGGTCTGCCCATAAGGGGAATGTATCATTGTCTCCATTGGTGAATAGTACACTGCGCCCCTTTGGCGATATCAACAGGTCATATCCGTAGTCCGATGCTA
>JALTEL010000345.1 GCA_027073945.1 Caldifarciminota bacterium
GAGTTCAACGGTAGAACCGTTGAACTCTGACCTTGCCCGGAGGACAAGGGTTTCCATGCTGGACTAAAAACAACATACAGACTTTAATATCATCATAATTTATTTTCCCCTCCAGCGCATCAAAAACAGACTTGAGTTTGAGTTTCCCCTCATCCGTAAAATCCTCCTTCCTTTTCTTTATACTTAACTTTAACACAGCCATCTCAACATGATGAAGAAGATCCTCATTGGGTTTATACTTATCAATATCCATTTCCGGTTCTTCCTCTTTTATACGTTGCAGGTGAGTAACGATCGTACCTTTACTCATACCTCGGTTTTGTGCCAATTTCATCAGAGTATCAGACTTTTCAATGAGCTGCTTGGTCTTAATGTGTGTCGGTGTGACATAGGCAGAGTGTGACGGTTTACCCGCTTTGATGTTCTCTTGCTCTTCTGCGATCTTCTCTTTGCTAACAAGTCCTCCGTGACGGGAGATGTGACGTTCAAAAGCCTCTTCCAAGGATTCGCGAGAGAGACTCTCTATTTGTGTTTCTGCTTTTTGAGAAGCCTGCTTTATGCGCCCGTCTACATGCAAAATGAGCGGATCGACACGCAGTGCCATGGGGTTCAAGCCCATCAGACGCAACCCTTCTATATTCTTAATGCGCGAAAGTGCCACATAGCCCTGCCCCGTCTCAAAGGTTTTACTCAAGTCAATCTCTGCCGCATCGAGAGTCATACCCTGTGACTTGTGTATGGTAATGGCCCAGGCCAGACGAAGGGGTACCTGTGAAACCGTTGCTGTGATCGTACCAATGTCATTCTCCAAAGACCAGTCTTCCATATCCAACTTGATCTTCTTTCCCTCTGCCGTACGGACAATAGGCATGTTGTCTATAGGAGAAAAGCTCTCTACCCTGCCCGTTGTACCATTGACATAGCCCACTTCAGGATTGTTTTTTATGAAAATGACCACAGCACCTTTTTTAAGTGCCAGTTCTTCCAGGACCAGGGAAGACTTAAAGATCTTCTCTATATTCTTCCTGCTCCCTTTGGACTCATAGACAAAAACTTTACTCTCTCCTTCAAGCTTTTCAAGTTCGGAGAGGTTAATGCGGTCGACATCAACATTATGGGTGTAAAGTTTTGTCGGTGTTTCAATGCTGAGTTCTTTTTCATGGCGTTCTGCCAACATCTGTTCAGAGGCTTCGGAAATACTTCCTGCTCTAATGTCATCAAGTATCTGAATGAGCCTGCTGTCATCCTGTCTGAACTTCTCTTCCAGGTAACAGGTTTGCAGATCAAGCGCTTTCCAGACCGGAGACTGCCAGGCAAAACGCTTCTCTTTAGGCTCACGCGAGACAGGCGGCAGCTGAAAGAAGTCTCCAGATATCACTACCTGTACTCCGCCAAAAGGCACATCGGTGCCTTTGAACCCGCGTAGTATCAAGTCCATAGCAGAGAAGATATCCGGGGAGATCATGGAGACTTCGTCAATGATGAGTATGTCCAGTTTGGAGAAACGTGTTTTGAGGTACTTCTTGTCCATCAAAAACTCGACATACCCTTCGTCAATTCTGTCACGGATGCCCAGTGCAAAAAAAGAATGAATGGTCTGCCCGCCCAGATGCGAAGCGGCTATCCCCGTAGGTGCCACAATGGTCGGGTATACCCTGCGCTCTTTCAACCAGCCCACATACTGATGTAAAAGATAAGTCTTCCCCGTTCCTGCCGAACCGGTGATGAAGACGTTTTTGCCTGATTTGAGTATGGTAAGTGCTGTGTTTTGTTTCATGGTAAAATTATAGCTGATATAAGTACAGATATTACGAATATTCTATCTCTATTGCTTTTCGTTTTTTCGGGAATACCTGTCTTTTCACTTTATGGGAACCCAAATATTTTTTAGCACCGTTATTGTCTTTGTCCAGTATCACCCATCTGTTCTCATCCTCACTGCTCTCATCTTGATCATTTTTAATCAGTTCCACCTTATAGACCAGGCGAACCGCATCTACAAAAGCACTGGCCCCCCTACTCTGCGATGTGTTCTTGGTCCCATGATGAATGAAGATGATCGTCTTCCCCTCTTTCGTGGCCCATCTGGTAAAAAGATTGACAAATTTACGAGCATGTGCATTGTTGTTCTCGTCAGCTCCAAACATAGCAATAAGTGGATCTAAGATGATCACATCATAGTCTTTTAGCGCCGCTTTAAACTGGTAAAACTTGCTATTCACCGTTACGCCTGCCCTACTTTCTTCCAAAAAATGAATTGTTTCAGAATCCGCTCCTGCAATATGTAGATTCTTCCCAAACACTTTTATGTCAGATTCCAAAAGCTGTTTCGCGATCATTTCAAACCGATACTTCGATAAAGACAAAGGATCCTCACTCAACCACATGAACACCTTCAGTTTATCATCCCGAACCATACGCATTGCTGCCTGGAGTAAAAGAAATGACTTTCCAACCCCACCTCCGGCGGTAACCAAAGAAACAGCATTTTTTGGAAAAGGCAGCCAGCTTTTACAGACAAATTCCGCTTCTTCAGCCTCAATCTGGTCAAACGAAACAATATTGAAAAGTTCTCGACTCCCCTGCTCCACCCGCTCCAACTCTTCATGTACTAAATGTAACATATCTGAAAGGTCGCCTTTTTGATCAATATTCATCAAAATTTTGTGCGCAAGCTGTTTGAACTGTCTAAGCCTTGAAAACTCTTTAACCTCTTCCACATACACAGAGACATTGGCAATAGGCAAGGCTGCCAGAACATCAAGCATCTGCACTTCATCAAAATCCTCTCCCATGTGATTCTTGATCAGGCTCTCTTCTATGGCACTGTTCTCATTAAGGTATTGCAGCGCTTGAAAAAGTTTTTGATGGAAAGGAAAATAAAAGTCATCTGGTATAAGGGATGATGCAAATGCCTCTTCTCTTCCCTTGTTGTCAAATATGACTGTGCTTAAGACAGCCCGTTCAAAATCTTTATTGTATATCGTTTCTTTCATAGACTTCCCTGTTGAATCTTAATGTATGGGCTCTATTTTAGCAATTTAGTTTTCAGATAGCAATACAAAGATAAAGACAATTAACTTATGATGCATGGAAGTTATTTTAGAGGGTAAAGGAAGTTATTTTAGAGGTTTATGTGCACTCATCGGAAGTTATTTTAGAGGGATTAGTCAAACTAGAGGAAGTTATTTTAGAGGACTATTTTGTAAATAATGGAAGTAACATTAGAGGGGTATGGAAGTTATTTTAGAGGTGAATAGACATATATGTATCCAACAATTCTACGCCAGAAATACATAAAAATTCACATTTTTTTCACAAAATTTCAATTAACACAGATTTTATGTGAATAACTTTTTATATATTTAATTATCCCGCCAAAAAAGAATAAAATCAATAGTGATAACTTTAAATCCAAATAGGGACTGGAAGTTATATTAGAGTGAAAACAGCAAATGCTGGAAGTTATATTGGAGTGTTTTGGAAGTTATATTGGAGTAGCTGGAAGTTATATTGGAGGTAAAAAGAAGTTATATTAGAGTATTTTGGAAGTTATATTGGAGAGCTACTAAGATATTAAGATTCTTTATATAAGAGTAATAAGGCTCTTATATAAAGGCTGCCTATTTGGGTCAGCCTTTATATAACATAGATTCGAGATGTAAAATTACTTCCGTTTCAAACTCATCTTCTGTAAGTTGATTGCTGTTTTTAAAATGGAACCCATTATTTTTTTCAGTTTCTATGTAGGCCGAATATACAAGAGCACCTTCTTTTTCATAGGTAATTGATTTAATAACTGTAGGATTTTTGTCAACGGTGATTGTTTCACCAACTAGATCTTGAATGGTTTTCTTTTGTTCAATAATTTTGGCATTGATTGTGTTTGTATCAGTATTAAGTAAGGAAGGAATAAACCCCACTGACTCATTACCTCTATAGTAAAAAATTTCATCTTTTGGGTCATAGTCAATGCCAAATGATTGTAACTCCCCTACCCTGTTTTTAACTTCTCTTTTTGCTACTTGAAGGGATTTGGGAGAATCCACAGGAAATCCTAGTGCTTCAAAGACCGTTATTAGTTTAAAACGAGATTCTTTTTTGTGGGTAAAAAACCATCTGATAATAGCTTTGATAAGTGCGGAGTCTACTTTTAAAAGTTTGGGCAACTCTTTTTTATAGTTGATTGAAAGTTCACGTTCATAAAATTTCAAATATCGGCTATCCAGTGTTATGGAATAAGCCTTATGTTCTTCGAGGTAATCCAAATGGGAGATAAGGTTGAAGTCAAAAGAGTCCCCTTTTGTATTAACATAGTTAATGGTTATGTCTCGAATCTCTTTTATTTTTTCTTTTAGCCATTTCGTTTGTGTTTCCCAGGACTTGCTCTTTTCTTCCCCACTATATTCTTTGAGTATTTTTGTTTGGCTAAATATAACCACAACCTCTTCCGTTGGGAGTGGCATGATCTTTGTTGCATGGGTATATATACAATCTAGAAGATCTCGATGGACTTGTGTCAGAAGTTTACGACCTCTTATCTCCACTTTGCCCCAACTTGTTTCAATCGTACGGATACCACCATTCTTTTTGAACTCTCTTGCTGTTACAGAATTACCTGAAAGTTTTTGAACAGGAGAGAAAATGGGGATACGTAGTTCAGTGATCGTTGTGGTGCTGTTTTCAATTTTTTCAACAACATTGAAAAGAGCAGGCTGCATGTTTTTGTTTTTCATAGTATATATTGTACTATCAAAAAAGTGTCAACACCCTTATATAACGAATTAAGTTAAAATATAAAATGACAATGCTCGTATTTACGAGTCATAGTATGAAATATAAAATTCAATTTTCGCATGCGAAATAATCTTTTTGTAAACATAGGATGGGTATGATTAAGAATAAATTTCGCATGCGAAACAAAAGGTTTTTTCAATGATAATAACTATAGCCCATTCTAAAGGCGGAGTTGGCAAAAGTCTACTTGCTTGGCATCTGGCGATCGGATTAAAGGTTCCTATAGTAGATCTTGACTTTCAAAGAACCTTGGTGTATACAAACAACCTTAGGGAGGCCAATGGCTATAAGAAACTGAAATTAATACAGCCGGAAAGTCCTAAAGACTTTATTGAACTAATGGACAATTGGCCTGAGAATAAAAATATTATTATAGATGTTGGTGGATTTGACTCCAATTTAAATAGAGCAGCAATTTATATATCTGATATTATTATTACTCCTGCAGTTGACAGGGTTACTGAAATGGCAGGTCTCTATAAATTCCATCAAATTATTGATGAGTTATCGAAAAAAATGAAAACGGATATAAAGGCAGATATTTTATTGAATGATGTGAGTCCTTCAGCAAAAGATTTTTCAGTAATGGAAGAATTGGTCGAAAACTTAGAACACTTTAGGCTTATGAGCACTATTGTCGCACATAGGGCTGATTTTTATAAAACGATGGAAGAGGGCAAAGGTGTGACGGAACTAGAAGGTAAAAGTAAAGCAAAAAAAGAGTTGAAACAGCTTATAAAAGAGATTAAGAAAAGAGGCTAGATGATATGGCAAAAAGAAAAATAAATGCGGCAATGATACTTGCAGCAGGAGAAGATGCACATTTACAAACAAATGAAAAAGTTTCGCATGCGAAATCTATTGACGGTGAAAGTTTTGTAGAATTGAAAGTAGATGACATAGTGAATAACCCTATGCAGCCAAGACTGCATATTGCAGAAGAAGAACTGAAAGAACTTGCCAGGTCTATCAAGCTGCATGGGCTTATACAGCCTATTGCCGTTATTAAAGCGGGTAATCAGTATATTTTAAAAGCGGGGCAAAGACGATGGCTTGCACATAAAGAACTTGGAATGAAAACGATCAAAGCTATTGTCCAGGAGGAGACTATTCTTCCTGAAAAAGAGAGTGATAAGGCTCTGTTTGAAATAGCTGTGATGGAAAATACTCAAAGAGATAACCTCAATCCCTTAGAATTGGCCTTGTCCCTGCGACAAGCCATGGATAAAAAGCTCTATAAAAATATGGAAGAACTTTCTTTGGCTTTGGGGAAATCAAAATCATATGTTTCTAAAGTGCTTAAAGTACTTTCTTTAAGGGATGAGATCATAAAAGATCTTGAAAAAAATAAGTCCACAAATGATATAGAATCCTTATATGAAATACAAAAGATAGAAGACAGTAAAGATCAGATAGACACTTATTTCGATTTCATCAATAAAAAGATAGATCGTAAAGATATACGGTTGAAAAACAAAAAGAAAGTTTCGCATGCGAAATCTGAGCCTTTCAAAATAGAGAGAAGATCTAAAAAAGTGAAAATCGAATATGATGTCAGTAACTTTACAGATAGTGAATTGGAAGAAATTGAAGAGAAAATAAAAAAGTTATTCTCACAATACTACTCTTAAGGAAGTAATACTAGAGGGGGAAGGGGAGGGCAACCTCTTCCCTGCTATTTACTCACTGACCATAGAAACAGGTAGCTCCAATGCCGATATAGGAGCTACTGAGCTCCCGGCAATACCCTTGATGGAACCATACATCCCCACAGTGCTGTCAAGTACCTTCTGTAGCTGCTTTTCTCTTTGCTTCCAGATTCTTGCGAATGCACGCTTCTCTGTTTCTATGTCCTCTTGCATCTGTGTGAAGCCCTCGACAATTGCCTCGATCTGCATGCGAAACTCCGCCGATGTTAGATATCCGTATAGAATGCTCATCTTGTCGCTTCTGTTCTCCTGGGCGTTCACAGCATGGGCGAGTTTTACAATGTGCTCACGCAAAACAAAGGAAAGTGCTTTGAACTCATCATAGGTACATACCCATACACCTTCGACAAGCCCCATACGCTCCATTTCCTTTGGGAGCACCTCCGTCACCAGAACCCCGATGTCCGCACCTTTTTCACGGATATCCGACTTGAACTTCTCTATCCAACTTTTTTGAAACTCTTTGGTACGTTTGGATTCATAGTAGATCGTACCGCAGTTCTGTATTTCCCTTGTATGCACCACCTGTAGGCAATCTGCACCGCGGACACCTTTTTTAATCTCTTCTATCTGATCAAATGGAAATTGGGACTGTAACCACTCTTCAATGGCAAGTTCCTGTACTTCACCTTGAGACTGTTGACTTCCGAGCTCAGCTTTACGTCTTGCCTCTTCAAGTTTTTGATGCAGGTCCTGAAGCTGCTTCTCTTTCTCTTTAAATTTCAACTCGTTCTGTTCTTGTAAGGACTTATATATCTTCTGTCGTTCACTTTCGACTATCTGGCTAAGCTGCTTTTGTGCCTCAAGTTTTATTTTTTCGAAGAGTTCACTTTTTTCACGCTTCAGTTTCTCTATTTGTGCCTTGGATTTGTTTAGTTCGATCAACTGCATTGATTTCTCTTCAAGTTCCTGCTCCATCATGGCAATACGTTCGCTTTGCTCTTCTGCTATTTTTGTCTTTATCTCGGAAGCAATGTGCATACGCTCTTCATTCAG
>JALTEL010000346.1 GCA_027073945.1 Caldifarciminota bacterium
AAAATGCAGTAAAACTGAACGCAGATAGTTTTGTTTTAAACATTGCGGAAGAAAAGATTCCCGAGAACATCAATGCAGTTATACTTGAGAGAATATCAAGGCTCAAAAATGACACAAAATATCTATTAGAGGTTGCATCCGTTATCGGACAGGAGTTCGCCATTGATTTTCTGTCCACCATACTAAAGAAAAAAGAGAGTTTTGTCCTGTCAATATCAAAAGAACTCAAGAAAGAAGAGCTTCTGGATGAAATATCCTTAAAAACAGGAGAATTATTTCACATATTCAAACATGCCTTGATAAAAGATGCGGTGTACAATAGTATTGTGGAAAAGAGGAAAAGGCAGTTGCACAGGATAATTGTCGATACAATCGAAAAGGTTTATGCTGATAAAATCGATAGGTTCTATTATAAACTTATATACCATGCAAGAGAAGCAGGGATGATTGAAAAAGAAAAACAATATTTAAACCAACTATCCCGGAAAACCCAGGCAGAATTTCTGTTCACAGAGACAATCCAGCACAAACAGCGATTACTGGAGCTTGAAGATAGTAAAGAGGCCAGGATTCAAATTATGAAGGATTTATTATCTCTCTATGACCTTGTTGGAAACTGGTCAGAACTTATGAACATATCAAAGGCACTGAGAGAAATGGCAAATAAAATCGGAGACAGGAAACTGGAGGGCTTTTGCCTGTTAAAAGAATCCGGGATAATGATTTACACAGGACATATAAAAGACAGCATAGAAACCGCACAAAAAGCCTCGCAAATATTTGAGCAGGAGAAAGATGATACAATGCTGGTAAGGTCATTTATAGACATCGGGAATGCCCACTGGGCTAACAGGGAGCTTGAAAAAGCGCTTGAAATGTATCAAAAAGCACTTGATTTAAAAGAAAAGAACAATGTGCAGGAGGACCTGTGCCCGATTATCTCAAACATCGGCCTCATTTATCTTGAAAAAGGCGATTACGAGAATGCTGAGAAGCACTATAAGCAGGCCATAGAACAATGTAAGACTGAGAAGAATTATATGGCTCTGGCAAACAGTTATAACAGTATTGCAAATATCTATGCGAAGACCGGGAATATAAAAAAGGCTGAGACTTATGCCATGATAAGCACCGGGATTTGCAGGGAAAAGGGACTTTTGCACCAGATGGGCAGAGCCAACCTAACACTTTGTCAGATATATATTGAAAAAGGAGATATGGAAAAAGCGGAAGAATTCGGCACAGACGCCCTGAACATATTCAGAACATCGGGAGATAAAATGGGCTCCCACAGAACACTTATCTCACTGGCGCAGGTTATGCGGAAGCTCAAGAAATACAGCCTTGCAGAAGCTCATCTGCACCATTCTCTTGAAATTGCCGAAGAATCTGGGGATACAAGGGGTAAGATGCAATCATTGCTCGAAATGGGAAATCTATTCGGCCTGCAAAAACGGGATAAATGTCTTGTTTATTACAATGATGCGCAGAAATTGGCACTTGCCAATAATGACAGAGAAATTCTGCGGCAGGCGTACCTTGGCATGGCCTATTATTTTATGGGCACCATTAATCCCGCAAAGGCGATCTTCTATTTCAAAGAGGCCATGAAGTATACCGAAGACCCCGAAGAAAAAACGCTTATAGAATCAAAACTGAAAAGTCTGTCTGATAAAAGAAAACTCAGATAGATATTATAACAAAAAGCCTCACAACAGCAATAAAATAACAAGAGATATAAGGACGGCCTGCAGTATAAGCGATGCAGGTATAAGCTTTTTATAAAAAGGTTTGTATACAAGCCGTATTTTATTTTTCCCGGATGCGATTGCACAGGTTATTAAATACCCCGTGTTGTTAATCTCTTCTTCTCTGCCATTTACAAAGCACTTCCAGCCCGGGAAATATCTCATGAAAAACCCTATTTTTGCAGGTGTTTTTGCATCAATTTCCATATTTTTCTCAGACTCATTATGCTTAAGAATACTATAATCAGAAACATCACCCGAGAGCACATCAAAAAGGCATTGCCTCTTATCAATCTCGTAAATGTTAAAAGCAGAAGAGATATAATAAGGCTTTGCAATATGCAGGGGCAGGTAATGAGGTGTTATTAAAAAATTCACACCGTATTTTGACAATTCATGAAGAAGCATGCTGTCCGATCTGTCTCCCTGCACGCACAGCAGAGAATCCCACTCTGCTATCTTTTTGAGCATAAA
>JALTEL010000347.1 GCA_027073945.1 Caldifarciminota bacterium
TTTCTGAAAAAGGTGAAGAAGATTTCAATTTTAATGAAAAATTTGAAGAGTTTTGTTCAAGTGCTGGTATTGATGAAATACCAGATATAAATCAAGACCAAAGAATTATAATTGTAGGTAGCAAATTAAGAGAGAAAATAGGCTCAGTTGCTTTGTGGTTAAGAGAACATAGCATTGACATCAAAATAATTGAAGTTTCTCTTCTCAAAGATGGTGATAACCTATTTTTGTCACCACAAATAATCATTCCAATTCCAACAACTGAAAAATTTGAGATTGGCAAGCACGTATCAAGAAAAGACAGGCCGTGGCTAAGTAATGGTGAAGAGTGGCATCTAAATAAGAGATGTGGAAAGGAAATAAAAAATAAGCTAATTCAACTTAATAACATCATAAATGAAAATTTCGAAAATATCGAGGGACCTAATTGGAATCAAAAATTCTATGTTTCCTTTAAAGAAGGAAATCATATCTGGATCTCTATTAACACACATAAGACTACTCTTGTTTCAAATATTTTCATTAAAAAGGGGGATATGGAGGTTGAAAGAATATCAGAAGATTTGGGTATTAAAATCTTTGATAAAGAATCATCTCTGTCAGAAAAGTTACAATTGGAAAGCTCAGTGGAAATAACAAACAAAGGAGAGTATGATAGAGTCAGAATAAGAATTAAGGAAGAATTTGATCTCACGAATGATAAATTCTTAAACTTCCTGAGAGATTGTTATGACTCATTTAAGAAAGTATAATCCCGCCAGGCCTTTCTTCGGAATGCTTCGCATTCCTCGACCACATTGTATTCTCGCTTCGCTCGGTGGCACATAACAGGCGGATATGCGGTTCGTTTTGCTTCGCTCCGCGAGCTTCAGACACGCCAACACGTTAGCCGTTGTCATCACTTGGGAACAGGGCATAGAACCCACATTTTACAAATACCAAAACTCCCTTTGACTACGGGATGATAAGAAAAAGAGAGAATAATTTTGCAAACCGTTTTCAAAGAATTCAGGGAACTTGACTTTTGCCTTACTTTGCCGTATACTTTCAGATACCAAACCGTAATAAATCCTGAGAGGTAAAATGAAAAAATTAATAGCATACATGATATTTACCATTACTATATTGCCTGTATCCTGTTATCAACCGGAGCATGACGCAACAAAGACAATAAGAAACGATAATGCAGTCCAACTTACCCACTCAAACAACGGTGAAAGCTCTCAAAACCCTGCATTTTCGCCGGATGGGAATTATATTGTATATTCAAGATTTATAAACGGCTATAATTCCTCTGTTTCTGAAATTGTAAAAATGAAAACAGACGGCTCAGACGAACAAATAATTGTCCCTGCAAATAACTCTGCAAATGTCAATGTGCCTTTCGGTTGCTGGGTGGGCGATAGAATATGCTTCGCCTCTGACCGCGCAGGACATGCTGATGAAATATGGACAGTAAACGACGACGGGACGAATCTAAAACAAATTACAACACATGATGAAAGCACGGGCATTTATTACATAGAGCCTGTTTTTAATCCGCAGAACAATGAGCAGATTGTGTTTGAATATGTCACGGGTGAAAACGATAATACGGCAATTCATCAAATTGCCTTTCTCAATGTTAGAAATGGCAAAGTTACATTGCTCACGGACGGCATCTACGATGACCGCCTGCCGAGCTGGAGCAATGGAGGCGATAAAATTCTTTTACAGCGCAAACAGTACGGACAGGAGCATGGCTGGAAGGTCTATCTCGCATACATTGACACCCTCACAAAGAGCCTGTCCGACATTCATACCATAAATAATGAAAATATTGACCAGACAGATTGTTCGTGGTTTTATGACGATAATTATATTCTGACCTCCTCGTATTTTGATGGCTCAAACATACCCAATATCTTTTTGTTGTCCGTTTCAGACGGAACTCCGATACGAATCACAAACACACCGACAAACGAAGACGGAGCACCTGCTTGCTCACCTGACGGTCAAAAAATCGCCTTTGAATCGCATCCGAGAGAAGATGAGGATTATCCGTCCGATATCTGGATAATCAATCGATAATACAATCTTCAATACCACTTTACTCTGAGAGAATGAACCTGCAAAAATCAAAGGTTTTGAAATAATATGATGACTTACTTAGGACTATTTCAGGAATGGCAATTTTTTCAAAAAGAGGACTTGACCTTTCCTTTTCTTAGCTATATACTATTAGATGCTGAATGTAGATAAATTTTGCTATGTATAAAAGGAGGTAAAATCCCTGTCGTGAGAGCCAAGTCTGGGAAAGATAGCAAAGTTATAATCCGAGCGCCTTACAATCAGGTTAATGGCGAAACAGATTTAGTGTATATAATAGAATTAGATACAATTTTCGAATCATGAACATACTCGACGGTATAAAAACAGCAAATATCAAAATCACAAAAGAGATTCAGAGGCTCAGTAATTTGGTCAAAGACAAATCAATTTCGTTAATTGACAGGGTTGAATCTTTTGAAGATATCATAAGTATTGAAGTCGGAGATACTTCCTTGATTCGTTCACGTAATATAGAAAGAGAATTTGATATACACCAGCTTTACATTAAGTATGAAGGCGAAAATCCGACAGGAACCCATAAAGATAGAATCGCATTTGCACAGGTTCTGGATGCCCTGCGCAGGGAATTTTCCACTGTAGTTGCTGCCACCTGCGGAAACTACGGAGTAGCCATATCCTATGCATCTTATCTGGCGGGTATGAAATGCAATATCTACATCCCGGAAAAATTCCATACTGAGCGCATCAAGGAAATGGAAAAATTCAATGCAAATATTATTCGGTTCAATGGCAGTTACGAGGACAGTGTTTATGAATCCAGCAGGCTGGCAGAAAAAAATGAATGGTATGATGCAAACCCCGGGGGAGCAAACTCATCGCTTCAAATTGCGGCCTATTCCGAGATAGCAAACGAAATTTACGATGAACTTCACGATGCACCAAAATACGTGGCTTGCCCCGTGTCCAACGGGACTTTGCTGGCCGGTGTCGGCAGGGGCTTTGAAAAACTCTACAAAAGGGGAAAAACATCGAGAATCCCAATACTGATTGCGGCGTCAGCTACCAAAAAGAATCCGATAATCACATCATTCAATGCAGGATTGTCCTATTGCAAGGACCTTAATCCGAAAAAGATAAAAGAGACAAAAATCAATGAGCCCCTTATAAACTGGCACAGTTTCGACGGAGACGAGGCAATTTATGCCCTGCATCAAACCAAGGGCGCTGCCTACCATGTTTCTGACAAGAAAATGCGAGAAATGACCTCCTTTTTACATAAAAGGGATGGCTTACATGTATTACCGGCATCCACTGCCGGATTAGTGGCTCTTCTGGAACATCACGAAAAAGAAAATTTCCCCAATGACAGATTTGTAGCAATAATAACCGGGAAATATTGAGATGAATAAGCAGCAAAAAATCGACGGCACAGCGCTGGTGTATGCCGATAGAGCATTTAACACGCCTAACGGAAAAACTGCTCACGGACTGGTGCGCTTTACCGAGAGATACGACATTGCAGGTGTTATTGATAGCAGATATGCAGGCAGCGATGCAGGAATGGTTTTGGACAATAAAAATTACAATATTCCAATTTTTAAAAACCTTGAAATTGCTCTGTCTGCCACAAAAAGTAAAAAACCGAAAACACTGGTTATCGGCCTTGCTCCCGATGGCGGACGACTGCCCAAAAAGGGATTAGATGTTGTAAAGCAAGCTCTTGAAGCAGGGTTGAATATAGACAGCGGTTTGCATGATTTCATCTCTGATAATGCCAAACTGATGGCAATAGCCCGAAAAAACGGCTGTCGCGTGAGGGACATCCGAAAAATGCCAGAGAGAAAAAAACTTCATTTTTTTACCGGTGATATAGAAAAAGTGAAGTGCTTGAAAATAGCTGTGTTAGGCACGGATTCCGCAGTAGGGAAAAGGACAACGGCATGGATGATTGTTCATGGTTTCAGAAAGATAGGATTAAAAGCAGAATTGGTGGGTACAGGACAAACCGCATGGATGCAGGGAGCTAAATATTCCATAATACTGGATAGCCTTATCAATGATTTTGTCTCAGGAGAAATAGAGCATGCCGTATATGAAGCGTGGAAAAACGAAAGGCCTGACATCATCGTGATTGAAGGACAAGGAAGCTTGATGAACCCTGCTTATCCCGGTGGATTCGAAATACTTGCCGCAGGCCGTCCCGATTTCATTATCATGCAGCATGCACCGAGGCGTCTTGAATATGACGGATTTCCCGGTTACAAACTGCATCCTATAAAGGAACAAATTAACGCTGTTGAGGTTATATCAAAGAAAAAAGTTATTGCCATTACAATTAATCATGAAAATATGAAAGATTCTGAAATTATGGATGAATGCAAGAAATTAACAAAAGAGACAGGTCTCCCGTCTTATGATGTACTTAAATACGGTGCGGACGAATTGGTCTCACAATTGAAAAAACTGCTCAAATGATCAATAGGGATTCTAAACCACATGCGTGTGTTGAATCAGCCGAAACTGGCAATATGAACTCATATAAAATCGCCGGCTGTGAATTACACCGACACAAACACTAAATAGCATCGTAATGAAAATACAATCTATAGAGTATTTCACTGTTGAAATGCCGCTTGCAAGTCCTTATACTATTGCATACGAAACAGTTGATAGGGCAGTAAATGTAATTTTAAAAATCACTACCAATACCGGTCTAACAGGATGGGGTTGCGCTGCTCCTGACAGGGAGGTTACAAAAGAAACACCCGAAATAGTTTTAGACAATTTCAAGAATATTATAGAGCCATTGCTTTTAGGGGAAAACCCGTTTCAGTTAGTCAGATTCTTGGAAACACTTAAGGCAGAGTTACATGGAAATTCCTCAACCAAAGCTGCTGTGGATATGGCTTTACTGGACTTAACGGCAAGAAAAGCAAAATTACCTCTATACAGCTTACTCGGCGGATGCAAGCAATACATACCGACCAGTATCACTATCGGCATTAAAACATTGAAGGAGACCCTTAAACAAACCGGTCATTATCTCAAAAAGGGGTTCAATATCATAAAATTGAAAGGCGGATTGAATTTGGACGAGGACGTGGAAAAGATAATACAAATGCGTGAAAAATACGGATACGATTTTAAGCTTCGATTTGATGCCAATCAGGGATATAGCCTTGAGCAATCCATTGAATTTGTGAAAAGAACAAAGGATGCAAATATTGAAATTTTTGAACAGCCTACTAAGGCAAACAACTATAATTTACTCGGAAAAGTTACTCAAAATGTTGATATCTCCGTGATGGCTGACGAAAGCATGAAAACCTTAAAAGATGCCTTTAAACTTGTATCTAATGAACTTATTGATATGATTAACATCAAAATTATGAAAGTTGGTGGAATTATGGAAGCTCAACATATTAATTCACTCGCTCGTGCAGCAGGCAATGAAGTAATGGTGGGTTGTCTGGACGAATCTGCACTTGGTATTTCTGCAGGCCTTCATTTTGCCCTAAGCCGCATTAATATTGAATACGCTGATCTGGACGGATACATGGAGCTACTCGAAGACCCCTTTAAAAACTTGTTTAAATTAAAAAACGGTATATTATACCCGGATAAAAGTCCCGGATTGGGAAAAATTAAACTGTAGCTGAAAATGGCTGTATGTAATGCGGGCGCGGTGATTTTAAAATCCTGTCTCAGCATAGCTCTTCATCACACTGAAATAAAGAATAAAACTACTAATACACACAAGAAAACAGCAAATTTTTCAAAAAGAGGACTTGACCTTTCCTTTTCTTAGCTATATACTATTAGATGCTGAAAGTAGATAAATTTTGCTATGTATAAAAGGAGGTAAAATCCCTGTCGTGTGGGATGAATTATGTATCAATTCCCACATAAGGTGGTTTAAATGTATAATGGAAAAAAATTGCCTGCTGTGCTTCTTGCGGGTCTTGTTCTTCTGATAGTAGCAATAACCTCAGGTTGCTTGAATAAGCATACAGAAGAGCCACAACAAGTTCTCCATCCCCTACCTTCATCAGCAAAGATACTCTTCGTATCAAATATGGATACACATACACGTGCAAAGGAAATTTATTCAATGGATGAAAATGGGAGTGATGTTACACGTATTACTTACTCTCAATATCATCATAGGCTGGTTGGCATAGATAAAACAAAAAGATACATTGTGACTACCCGTGTTGATAAAGATACTGACCCTCCTGCAGGGCTTGGTGACGAGGACAGGAAAAGTCTGTGGATTTTAGACCTTGAAACAGGGAACGAGAAAAGGCTGACTGACCCTGACAACAATGCGGAAGGCGATAGTTTCTCTCCTGATGGGGAATGGATTGTGTTCCACATGGTCCTTAAAGGAGAAAATCAGGCAGATATATACAAAATTAGAAAAGACGGAACTGATTTAATCAGGCTCACCTACACAGAGGATGCTACGGAATCCGATCCTGCATGGTCCAGTGACGGAAAATACATTGCTTTTGTCTCATATAGCGCTAACGTAAGCAGATTTGTCCTTAAGATTATGAATACCGACGGAACAAACATACGGACTGTATACGATTGTAATGACAACATATCAACACCGTATTTCAAACCAGGAGTTTATGATCCATCGTGGAGTCCCGATGATAACTGGATTGTTTTCGAAAAGCCAATGCATTATGGTGGTGAAAACGGAGATGCAGGTATATGGCATATATTCAAAATTCATCCGGATAGTTCTGGTCTTATTGATTTGAGTGAGAATGGAGGGCATACAGATATGGCGGAGTATCTTCCATCTTTTTCTGGGGATGGTGAATATATAATATTCAGTGCAAGATATGGCTCATCTGATCCGGGTAATGTGCAGATTGACCTATTTAAAATGGATAAAAATGGAGGTGCTGTTACAAAGCTCACCGATTTGAGCAGCATTGAGGATTTCGGAGTGTGGATAAAATGACACTAAGCAGGGTTGGGCACTCTGCGGTGCTTTGCACCTTGCCCAAATCTGCTCCGCTTCGCTCCGCGAACTTCGGACACGCCAACACGTTAGCCGTTGTCATCACTTGGGAACAGGACATAGAACCCACATTTTACAAATACCAAAACTCCCTTTGTCTACGGGATGTTAAGAAAAAAAGAGAATAATTTTCCAAACCGTTTTCAAGGAATTTAAGGAACTTGATTTTTCATTTTCTTTGCCATATACTATTAGATGCTTAATGTAGATGAATTTTGCTATGTATAAAAGGAGGTAAAGTCCCCGCTGTGAAAGTTGAATTTGGAGGAAATAACAGAGTTACAATCCGACTTCCTTATAATCAGGCATTGATAAGGAAGATAAAAACGATTTCCGGCAGAAGACAGAATCCTTTAGATAATTCAAAAACGGGAGAGGATAATGAGTAAAGATAAAAAAGAGCAGCTAC
>JALTEL010000348.1 GCA_027073945.1 Caldifarciminota bacterium
GATAATCAACAAAAAACTCCCATGTAGTCCGTGTACAAAATTTGGCACTACGCCGCCATGCCCGAATAGACAGGAGTGCATGAAGGAAATAATGAGCAAGGAAGTCATAGATGCAGCTATAGATTTGCTGAAAAAAAATTTATGACAGAATTATAAGAGATTATGGCAGACTCTATTTATACAATTTTATAATTAAAATTCGTAATTTGTTTATCTTTAATCGTTTAATAGAATATAGAGATCTCCTTCTCGTCTTTGCATGGAGAGAGTTCAGCATTCGCTATCGGCAATCTGTAATTGGCGTATTATGGGCTGCGTTTCAGCCTTTAAGTATGATGTTACTCTTTACCTTTATATTTACTTATCTTATGCCAACTAAAGTTGCTGAATATAGCTATGCCCTTTTTTTTTATTCTGGAATGCTTCCCTGGATTTTCTTTTCTGGATCAATTAACTATGCCGTTCCTAGTTTAACTAACCATTATCAACTAATTACCAAAATATATTTTCCTCGTGAAATACTGCCTCTTTCTGGTATAATTGTAGCAATAGTTGACTTTTTTATCGGGTGCATTGTTTATGCTTTATTAATTTTGGCATTTAGAGTGCATGTCAACTTAAATATTTTATGGTCATGTCCTCTTTTTTTTATGCTATTTTTATTCACTACAGGTATCTGTTTTATCATGGCGGCCATGAATGTATATTACCGGGATGTGAAATTGGCTACAAACTTCCTTATCCAGCTATGGTTTTTCGCAACCCCGATCTTTTATAGCCTAGATAGAGTTCCCATGAAATTTAAATGGATACTTTTTCTCAATCCAATGACCTTTATAGTGGAAAATATGAGGCGCTGTGTTATTGAGGGACGAGCAGTGATCTGGTGGCAATATCTGATCATGTTGATTTTTGTAAGCATATTCTTTTTTATTGCCTACGCCATTATCATAAAAATGGAAAAAAGATTCGCCGATGTCATCTAATATTATGATTTCACTAGATAAAATCTGGAAAAGGTACTTCAGTAACGATATATTTCACCGGTCACTCAGGGAACATATAGCCGGAATCTTTTTACGCAAGAAGAAGGGAGGCAATCGTCCTTTTTGGGCACTACAGGGAGTGAGTTTTCAGGTAAAATGTGGTGAATGTGTAGGGCTCTACGGTTCAAATGGCGCAGGTAAGAGCACCATACTGAAACTTATAGCGAATGTTACTTATCCAACCAAGGGGAAACTAACTATAAATGGAAGAGTGGCCCCCTTGATAGAGGTTGGGGCCGGTTTTCATCCAGATCTTACCGGTCGTGAGAATATATATATGAACGGCACCATTATTGGCATGAAATTGAGCGAGATAAAAGATAAAATCGATAATATTATTGAATTCTCCGAACTTGCCGACTTCATTAATATGCCTGTGAAACGGTATTCTTCAGGCATGTCTTTGCGCCTGGCCTTTGCCACTGCCATTCATAGTAGTGCACAGATTATGCTGATTGACGAAATATTGTCTGTTGGTGATGAAAACTTTCAGAAAAAGGTGATAGAGCAGATAAGAAATTTGGCTAAGTCAAGGGCCATAATTATGGTTTCCCATGATAAAGCTATACTAAAGGCAGTAACAGATCAGGTCGTCCTTTTGGAGAAAGGTCGTATACTCGATATTGTCTCAACGAGTTCGTGGAATTGAAAATTCATAACTAAATAGCGAAAAGGCTATTTTTAGTCAATTAAGCTGTACCGAGCTCTTGCCTCACTTGGCCTGTAAAAAAGCATCTACTCCTTATGTAACAATAATAAGCCGGGGGAGTGAATGGTTATGTCTGATTTCATGGATATTGGTTTCTATCGTTATTCCTTACTCAATCGTGGCGGGGACCGTATGGTAGTTGACTATGCTAACCACTTGGTTGCTCTCGGGCATCGCGTCAGATTCTACTTGAAGGAAATCGACACTGTTTTTAGGGTTGATCCAAAGATCGAGATTACTAAAATTTCCTGTCAAAATCGATGCGGATTTTTATGGCAGGGCATGCGCCACTGTTTTGGCCATGACTTTCTTGTCGTTGACATTATTCATCTAGCACCCTTTCTCAAGTTTAAAAATCGTATTGTCTATTTTGCCCAGGCAGATGACATTGAATATTATGATTCACCATTGATTCGTAGAATAATAGATTTTCTGTATCGCTGGTATTTTTCAAAGAATGGACCT
>JALTEL010000349.1 GCA_027073945.1 Caldifarciminota bacterium
ATCCCCTTCGGTGCAATTATTTTTGAGGAATAACGAAGACTTGCAAAAACATGCGTTTCGCATTATAATAATCATGTAAAAAAAGGGGTGCACAAATGTATATTATAATGTTATTTCTCATGGCATTTAACTATGGAGCTCAAAAATCCACAGTATTGTTCCAGGACGATTTTGAAGGTACGAGCCTGCAATGGACAATAGCTGGGGGTGAATGGGAGTGGGGAGCACCGCAGGGACTTGGAGGTGCAAGTTATGGCAATCCGGACCCATCAAGCGCTTATAGCGGAGCTAAAGTCATAGGCACAGACCTTTCGGGTGATGGAGATTACAGTGCAAATGCGGATTGTTCCATAACTTCTCCTGCTATTGATTGCTCGGGATACATAGGTGTTAAATTGAGCTTTTACAGATGGTTAAATGTGGAACGTTCGTCCTATGACCATGCAAAGGTAGAGGTCAGTAATGATGGCAGCAACTGGACAACTGTGTGGCAGAATCCTGATAACGAGATTACCGATAATTCGTGGAGCGCATATGAATTTGATATTTCAAGTGTAGCAGACAATCAATCCACGGTGTATGTACGTTTTACCCTTACATCGGACGGTTCATGGCAATATTCCGGCTGGAATGTTGATGATGTTGTAATTACAGGAAACAATGAGCCTGATATCACTGTTGAAAGTTATAATCCAACAAGTGCCGACCCTGGCGATAGTAATGTTCCATTTACAATACTTCTCAAGAATCACGGTACAGACGCATCCAATGTTCGCGCCACCCTGGTAAGTGATGACTCATATGTCAGTGTAAATTCCACCAATAATCCGTTTAATGTTGGTAACCTTGTTTATGGGGCCACTGCAACCAATACGGCATCTCCTTATTATATAAATGTATCATCGTCCTGCCCTGATGGGCACGATGCGCGGCTACTTGTTGATATAAGTGCAAACGGAGGATATTCCTCGGAAGATACTCTTATGATAAAAATAGGGAAAGCAGAGTGGACATTCATGGTGTACATAAATGGCGATAATAATCTTTCTACCTATGGAGATGATGACAGGCAAGAGATGGAAGCTGTCGGCTCAAATTCCAGCGTAAATATTGTTGTTCAGCAGGACTGGAGCACTTCTTACGGTGGTAGCGACGGCACAGTAAGATGGTATGTAAGGCATGGTTCAAGTGATACTGTCATGGCGCTTCCCGAGCAGGACATGGGTGTGCCATCCACATTGATTGATTTTGCCAACTGGACTATTGATAATTATCCTGCAAAACATTATGCACTTGTTATTTGGGACCATGGAAGCGGATGGGATAAAGGCCCGCAGAATCCTATCGATAAGGGATTTTCATGGGATGATGGTTCTGGTAGTCATTTTTCCGTGGCGGGTGGCGATATGGATACAGCACTCTATTATATAAAGCAGCATCTTGGAAGAAACCTTGATATATTAGGTTTTGATGCCTGTCTCATGGCAACGCTTGAAGTAGGAGATATCGCCAGGAAATACGTCGATTTTATAGATTTCTCAGAAAAAACCGAGCCGGGTGATGGATGGCCTTACGATGATATACTGGATACTCTGACACAGAATCCATCTCTTACGCCGTATCAATTCGCAGGCGAGATAGCCAAAAAGTATGTGGCATCTTACTCATCCGGAGGTAGTCAGGGTGCATCGGATGCTACCCAGTCAGCCATTGACCTTGGTGAAGACTGGCACAAATTGCTAATACATCTTGACCATCTGTCAACAGCTCTGATTGCTGCAGGAGGCAAGGGTGATAGGTCTATATGGCAGCCAAGACAAAATACCATTGAGATGGATGATGGCACAAATACACTTGTCGACTTATACGATGCAGTTGATGATATCAAGGCGAATAACATAAACTCAACAATAAACGCCCTCTGCGACTCTGTTGAGCTTTATGTTAATAAGGTTGTAATTTACCATGGCTATGATGATGCAGGTGCGAGTAATGGATGGGACCAGACACATGGACTCTCCATATACTATCCTGACAGAAATACATCCCCTGATGCTTCTTATGCTAACTTTGATTTCTCTCAAAACAACACGTGGTATGATTTTATAAGTGGAGCCTCCTCACAGAGCGGGATACGGAGTATTGTTATGCATGTATCATCTTATATACTTGATGACCTGTATAACCATAATGGTTCAATAGGACAGGGCGAAGAGGTTGCTCTGTACCCGACCATAGAAAATTCTGGTAATACGACTGCATCGGGTGTCCAGATTGTTTTGAGAAGTGATGACCCTGATGTCACTGTTTTGGACAGTGTCCTTACTATTGGAGACATAGCGCCTTTCTCCGAAGTAGCTTCCGCGGATTCTGTGAGATTTCTCGTATCCAATAATACCCCGATGTACTCAAAAGTAGTGGTAAAATTTGTTATGACATCCACCAACAAAGCCACTACGAATACGGACTATCTGACATTTGAAGTCAGTGAACCTCTGGGAATTGCGGAGAATAAGCATAATGAAAATGAGCGTTCTGTACTACCAGCAATAACAAGGGGGCACATAATATACAGGCTAATGCCTTCTGAGCATAAAGTAAAATTATCTCTATTTAACATAGAAGGAAGACTTATAAAAAATCTTTATAACGGCTATGCACATTCTGCAATGAATTTTCCTGTGAACATATCTGAAAGTGGACTCTATTTTCTTGTAGAGGAAAACGGAAAAGGCATAAAGAGAAGTAAAATTCTTGTAGTTAAATAGTTGATTCTGTGGTCAAAAGACCCTCGGATTCTTACTGCTATCGGTGTGATGTAGCATTATAATCCGATAATGCGGCATAGATATAAACAGTTTTACAGTGTTGTTGCTCAAACCCTGATATTAGGTTATAATAGAGTGTTGGAGAAATTTTAAAATGAGGTGCATTTGTGCAGGAGATTTATACAACAATAAAAAAGGATAGGCAGATATGGAAATTCTGCCTATACGGATTTTTTAAGAATCTTAAATTCTTTGAGCCTTATCTCTACATCTATTTCCTTGCACTTTCCTTTTCTCTGTTTCACATAGGAATATTATTTTCCATAAGAGAAATCACAGTTTACATACTTGAAATACCCACGGGTATTTTTGCCGATAACTACGGGAAGAAAAAATCGCTCCTTATTTGTTTTTCCGCATATATTGCGTCGTTTTTTATATTCTTTCTAACGCGCAATTTTGCTCTGGCCGCACTTGGTATGATAGTATTCGGAGTGGGGGAGGCCTTTCGTTCCGGCACTCATAAGGCAATGATCTATTCATACCTTGAAAAAAAGGGTTGGTTTTCCTTTAAAACTTTTGTTTATGGCAGAACACGCTCATTTTCCCTGCTCGGTTCGTCCATTGCCGCATTCCTTTCCATTGCATTCGTCTTGAACATACCTGCAATGAAATGGATATTTATAATAAGCATAGTTCCATATATACTGGATTTTATACTAATTCTTTCATATCCCGATTATCTGGACGAGCGTACTGAGTCTGACCTCAGCTTAAAGCGCTTTTTTGTATCTACAATTGAAAAAATACGTTCAATAATAAGGAACACCTTTCTTACAAGAGTGCTCATAAGTTCCTCATTGTATGACGGTATATTCAAAACAACGAAGGACTATATTCAACCCATTATCAAAACTCTGATACTGGCAAGTGGTGTGATTGTAATTAAAGATTTACCCCAGGCCTCAAATGTTAAAATAATTCTCGGTATTATTTACGGTGTATTTTATATATTCAGCTCTTCAGCCTCCAGAAACGTATTCAGACTTAACAAATACATAGACTCATTCCCGCTTATGAATTTGTTGTTTGATATCATGGGAATTGTTTTCATAGTATTGTTTTTTGGTATCAAGCTGCACCTGTTGTGGCTTGTTATCCTGTTGTATTTCCTTCTGTATCTCATGAAAGATGCCAGACGGCCACTTGTAGTTGATGTTTGCGGGGACCATATGAACAAGAACGAACGTGCTACGGTTATGTCAATCGACAGTCAGACAAGAGCGGTTTTTATGATTGTTATAGCACCCTTATTTGGCTTTATTTCGGATAAATATTCCATTGCAGTGGCATTCTTATACACAGGTATTTTTATTCTTGCAGTAAATATCCTTTTGAAAGGAGGAATAAAATTCAATAAAGGTCAGAACAATTAGCACATGCTTTTGCTGGAATAACGTGCTATTTATTGAAAATGCGTAAAAACCAGTATATAATTTTACAATACAAGGAGGTTGTATGCCTTATGAAAAGTATGTAATAATGAAACAAGAGGAAATGGAAAAAACCGTGACGAGGCTTTCTGCTGAAATTGTTGAAAAAATCAAAGACATAGAAAATGCCGTTATCATAGGGGTAAAGACAAGGGGTGTGCCTCTGGGCCGTAAAATCAGAGATGAAATCAAAAGGCTTTATGGCAGGGATATTCCGTTTGGAGCAATAGATATAACCTTTTACAGGGATGACCTTTCTCTTGTGAATGAAAGCCCTGTTGTAAAGGCAACAGACCTACCATTTAATATAAACGATAAGGTTGTAATACTCACGGATGATGTGCTGTACACAGGCAGGACAGTACGAGCCGCACTTGACGAACTCATGGATTTCGGCAGGCCCAGAATTGTAAAATTGCTGGTTCTCATTGATAGGGGACACAGAGAACTTCCTGTTTGCCCGGATTTTGTCGGAAAAACCATAACCACGACGGATATCGAAATAGTAAAGGTTAAGTTTCTTGAAACAGATGGTAAAGAAGAAGTTGTTATGGCTGAGAAGGAGTCTTAAATGAAGGTATTGCAGATAAAAACACAAAAAAGAATTGAAATGCTCGATATAACACGGGAGGTTCAATCAGTCCTTGCGGAATCACACATCGACTCGGGCGTTTGTGTGCTTTTTGTACCTCATACAACAGCCGCTGTTACTATAAATGAGCATGCAGACCCTTCTGTCAAAGAAGATATACTTGATGTACTGTCCAGGCTTGTGCCATATGGCAAAAATTACAGACATCTTGAAGGAAACAGCGATGCACATATTAAATCCACGATTGTATCTCCTTCATTATCTCTCATTGTCGAAAACGGAAAAATAGCGCTCGGTACATGGCAGGGCGTATTTTTCTGCGAATTCGACGGGCCGAGGAACAGGAGATTGTATATAAAAGTGATTAAACAATGATTGTTGTTAAAGCTCTTCTATTTCTGCTGGTAAGTTCTGGCCTATACAATGTCCATTTCACATATAAATCGGAAAATGCGGATTCCGTTTTTCTCGCAGGCACATTTAACAATTGGAATAGTCATGCACTTAAGATGAAAAAACGTGCAAACGGCCTGTTTGAGATAGATGTGCCTCTTTCCACAGGCAGATACGAGTATAAATTCGTTGTAAACGGTACTATATGGAAGCAAGACCCTGAAAATCCCAACACATCGCCTGACGGATTTGGAGGTAACAATAGCGTCGTAACGGTCAATGCCAGAGATTATAATAATATAATAGTTAAGAAAGGTGACGGAATTATCAATACAGGACTTTATCCAGCATTTACTGAAAGCGATGCCAGATTCTTAAATGTACGCGGAGATACGCTTTTTGTAAATGTCTATGTTCTTACCAATGATATAGATTCTCTGGTCTGGTTTATAAACAATATGAGAAGGCTCGGGAACTATCAGGGAACTTCCGGCAATTATAACGTATATTCTACAGAGTATGTACTTTCGGATTCGGTGGTAAACTTAAAAGTTATTCTGTTTGATGGAAAGAACAGCAAAATTTTAGCAGATAAGGTGTTGAATATCTCAAGACTTCCACATTTTACAACCCCCACATACTTAAAAAATATGGTTTTTTACCAGATTTTCCCTGAAAGATTTTACAACGGAGATACTGCAAATGACAATGCAGGAACAAGACCATGGAAATATGAGAAATTGGTTCCGCCTTCTGGATGGAATGTATTTTACGGTGGTGATATCAACGGCATAATAAAGAAACTGGGATACCTGGATTCTCTTGGTATTAATGCGATATACCTCAATCCCATTTTTGAATCCCCTTCCAATCATAAATACAATATAGTGGATTATTTTCATGTTGACAGGCATTTTGGCGGAGACAGCATTTTTCTGAGATTTCTGACCGATGCTCACAAACATGGAATAAAAGTTATACTGGATGGAGTTTTCAATCATACATCTGACAGACATCCTTTTTTCAGAGATGTTGTAAAAAAAGGCCCTGCGTCCAGATATTACAATTATTACATCATTAAGAAATGGCCGTTCCCCAGGACATTTGATAACAACAACAAACCTTCCGATTATTACGAATGCTGGTGGGGATTCGGAAGCTTACCAAAATTGAATTACAATAATGAAAATGTGAGGGCATATATATTAAAGGTAGCAAAGTACTGGAATAGAGCAGGCATAGACGGGTTCAGACTGGATGTGCCGAACGAAATACCGCATGATTTCTGGGTACAATTCAGAGACTCAATGAAAAGGTATAATAAGAATTTCTACATTGTCGGTGAGATATGGGGCAATGGAAAAGATTGGCTGTCCGGAAAACAATTCGACGGCACAATGAATTATCCTCTCCGAACTTTTATTATAAAACTCCTGCAGCGTGATATAAACCTGAAGGAGTTTGTAAGAGAATCAAACGGTATTTATGCTTCAATACCGCAACCTGCAAGAGGTGCGCTTTTGAATGTGCTGTCCACGCATGACACAAAGAGAATTGCTACGATTTTAGGCAGTCCTTCGAAGGTCCAACTCGCATATTTACTTGCTTTTACAATGCCGGGAGTGCCGTGTGTATATTACGGCGATGAGATTTTTGTCAGAGGTGGAAAGGACCCTGACTGCCGCAGGGTATTTCCATGGGATTCTTTGAGTGCAAGGAAAGACATGCTCAAATATTTTAAGAATCTTATAAGTTTCAGGGAGAAATACAGCATATTCAATAACGGTTATGTGAAATACAGTGCTCAAAATCCCTCCGGCATAGAGAGAATATCCGACGGAAAGAGATTTGATATCTATTTAAATTTAAGTGATACGGCAATTACCGTATCAAATTGCAACAAAGTTCTCTTCCGCCTTCAAGGCAGGGAGGACAACAGGATAGGTCCATTTGGAGCGGTCATCTGCAAAAAAAATTAAGATTCTACTTGTTGTCGGCGCCCGACCAAATATTATGAAAATGGCTCCCATTTACAGGGAGCTTACGAAGATAGAGCGGTTTAAGACATTAATACTTCATACAGGCCAGCACTACGATTATGACATGTCCAGAGTATTTTTCGAGGACCTTGATGTACCTGACCCGGATTTTTATCTGGATGTCAGAGGCGGAACGCAATCTGCACAGACATCCCTTATCATGAAAAGGTCAGAGGAAGTTTTGATGCAGGTTTTGCCAGATCTCGTTG
>JALTEL010000350.1 GCA_027073945.1 Caldifarciminota bacterium
ACCAGTATTCAACTTTTCATAAAAAACCTCGTAAAACGCATCCTCGTGCGTCTGAAGCCATTCTACAGTCCCATCTGAACTCCCCTGATCTATTATAAAATGGTCGTAATCATAGCCAGCAGTTTTCTTAATTTGTTCAAAGCATTTTTTTGTATAATAAAGTCGGTTCATTGTCAGGGTAAATAAAGCAACTTTTAATGGCTTTTCTTCTCCTAAATAACTTTTAGAAGAATAAATCGGCATATTAACTGGGTCAAAGAAAGTCGGTAAATAATTACCTTGTTCATCATAATCAACTTTATATTTTGATGAAACAGAGTTTTCTTGAATATAAACATCTGTAACTGGGATTGAGATATGAAAAAAGCGATAACCTCGTTTAACAAGTCTTAACCATAAATTCCAATCTTTGAATTTTGGGACATTTTCGTCAAAACCGCCAACTTCTAATAAACAACTTTTCTTAACCATTGCTACTGACATTGAAATATAATTCATTTTTTGAAGCAAACTGGTATTAAAATCAATAGACCAACCTGGCTTTGCTTTTGGATTATGAATAATATAATCACCATAAACAACATCTGCCTGTGAATAGGTTAAATAATTGTAAAGAACCTTTAATGCGTCTTTTTTATATACATCATCGTCATCTAAAAAAGTAATGTATTCTCCTTTGGCTTGTTTAATACCAAAGTTCTTTGGATAACTATCAGAGCCGTGATTTTCTTTTAAATAGAAATATCTTACATTTTTGAGTTTTGTTTTATGCGTTGAGTGGTCATCAACAACAATAACTTCAAAATCTTTAAATGATTGAGATAAAACTGACTTAACTGCCCTTTTTAATAATTTATGCCTGTTATAAGTTGTAATTATTACACTTATCATATTTATTTAATGGGCGGACAACCCGCCTAACCTTGATGGACAGGACATCTGGCTAAACAGATTTTCCGCCCGTCAAATAATTCCAATCCTTTGTTCTAATAAATTGGTGAAATTGTTTAACTTTGTATGGTTTGAGATATTGGCTTATCATTCGTAAAATATCATTTAAAGACCTGTGAGCAACTTTTTGTCCCCCTCCAATATCAGAATAGTATTCTTTAATTCGTTTATCATAAACCTTTCCGTGAGGGATTGAACCAACGTGCTCTCCTTTGTATTTTAGAGCATCAGTAAAATGATGTTGAACATTATAAGGATAACCATAGCGAACTATTTTAATGTTGGGGTCTAATAACTTTAATGCTTTATCTAATTGTTGTGGTGTAATTGAAAACATTGTGATTGGGGATTTTATTTATAGGGAAAACCCCCAGAACCCCATATATTAGTTACTACCTAATGATGCTGAACTTTCTATCCTAATTGCTTTCTGGTTTGATAATACGGCAGCAGCGGCTCTAAACTTGTAGCCATACGCATTGTATGCTTTAAGTTCTGAACCACGAGCTGGCTCGTTAATTATAATTTCAGTATGTCCGATTTCAGAAAGACCGACAAACTCTTCACCTAAAACCATTGTCCTGTAAATATCAACACCAGCAGAGCCAGAGTTGGTTAATACTGGAATAGTTGGAGCGAGTTTAAATCTAACTCCCCAAATCTTACCTACTTCACCAGAAAGGTCATATTTAACAGTATCTCTGTATCTGGTTACATCTGTCCAAGCTGAATCAGATTGTAAATCATATTTTACATCTGGTAAAATCAATCCTGCATAGCTTTCTCCACCAAAATACGGAACAGAACTTGTTTCCAATAACCTAACCGCTTTACGAATATCTTTAAGAGTAGCAGTAGCTGCTTTGACGATGTCTGAACGATGAAGTTTACCATCAGCATAAAGAACAGTTCCCCCAGCAATTGCAGCATCCCTAACAACATTATCAAGAGTTTTAGCACCATCTTTTGCCAAGTCGGCTATAATGGCTTCTCTTGTTCCTGGAATAGAAGTATCCATTAACAGAGTGCTGTTGGTAATAAGATTACCATACTCTTTAATTGTTGCAGAAATACGAGTAGCCGCAGAAGAACGAGCTGTTGGGTCTGAACCTTCAGTTAAAGCCGCACCAACTGGATTGACTTTACTCATTCCAAACCACCAACAAACTGTGCCATTTCCTTTTGGAACAGCAGTTTCCTTTGCTATATCTTTGAATTGTAAACGGTCATAAAGGTTAGAAAGAAAGAACTTTTGCCAATACTGTTT
>JALTEL010000351.1 GCA_027073945.1 Caldifarciminota bacterium
TACACATGCAGAAAGGCATGGATGGGCCCTGACTGCTGGAAGGATGCTGAAACAGAGATATATAAGTTTGAGGCAGAGGTTTTCAGTGATTAAGGTCGGATTCCTGCAGTTTTTTCCTGTTCTTGGAAATACTGAAAAGAATATAACCAGCATCAAATCCCTGATAAGGGAGTACACCTTTGATATCCTGGTACTTCCGGAACTTGCCACAACAGGGTATAATTTCGCGGACAAAGAAGATATTATGAAAATTGCCGAAACCCCGGGCAAAGGAAAACAAAGCGGTTTTTTTACAGCACTGGCTAAAGAAAAGGATGCTCTTATTATAACTGGATTTGCAGAAAAAGAAAGTGGTGACAGGCTCTATAATTCTCAGCTGGCGTTTTTTCCTGATGGGAGTTTGAAAATTTACAGGAAAATACATCTTTTTGGCAGGGAAAAATCATTATTTGAGCCCGGGAATATTCCGTTTTCTGTTTTTGATTTTAGAGGTGCTAATATTGGCATGATGATTTGCTTTGACTGGTATTTCCCGGAGTCTGCAAGGGTGTTGAGTCTCCAGGGAGCGGATATTATCGCACATTCGGCCAATCTTGTACTGCCGGGGCTCGGGCAGATGGGGATGATAATAAGAAGCATTGAAAACAGAGTTTTTACCATAACTGCTAACAGGTACGGAGTTGAAAAAAGTAAAGTGGCAGAGTATACTTTCACTGGCGAGAGCCAAATAGTGGACCCGAGTGGTAGAGTACTTAAAAAAGCCCCTGCTTCTTCTGATATTGTAATGATAGCAGAGATTGATCAGACTCAGGCGCGTGATAAGCACATAACTCAGTCCAATGCTGTATTTAAAGATAGAAGAATTGAGTTTTACAAAAGTCTATGCCAATAGCTTATCTGTTGCTTTCAGTTATGATTTTTTCGCATGATCCTTTATTTGCACAGGACAAGATGAAGCATCTTGCTGCTTCCTGTTTTATCGAACAGACGATTTATCAATACAATGGACATAAAAATAAGAGCTTTGGCCTTACAATTTCAGTTGGTATTGCCAAGGAGTTGTATGATTGGAAGGTGAGAAAAACAATGTTCAGCTTTAAAGACCTTCTATACGATTTTATAGGAGCTGGCGTCGGCTACTTGCTTTTCAATTAGATCTATTTGAGCAACAGTAATTTCCCTTTTCTTTTCCACTGACCCGCCTTCATGGTGTAAATATAAACACCTTGAGCCAGATGTGTCGTTGGTACTTTTATAGTATATGTTCCCTTGTCTTTAGTGCTTGAAATGCTTATGATTTGTCTGCCTTCAATATTGTACAATGAAAATTTTATTAAGGTACGAGCAGGTAATGAATAGTGAAAAACCACAGGTTCTGAAAACCTGCATAAAAGAGGCGCCTTGAATGAAAACAAAAAAGGTCTTTGTCTGTTTTCATATATGTTAGAATAGTGCACTATTTTGAATGACCTTGTAGAGGAATGTGTTACATTTCTGTAATATGAGCGGTCCTCTGCCGATATCCCATAATTCACAATAGTACTATCATCTATATTCACTTTTTGTGCTGGTATGGATGCATTAAACGTGTCATAAGATGTGCGTGTCATAAGTGTGCTGTCAGTTTGTCCGTTGCATACCCATGAGAGATACGCCCTTTTAATACCGCTTGCATCATTAATAATTGCCGTTACAGGAAATGGACCAAATACGCTATCTGTATCATTAACGAATAAGGTATCTGGAATACTATCCCAGTAAGTTATTACAGGAGGAATGCTGTCCATTCTGTAAATTGGATAAACGTACAGATTGCCCGTGAATCCTGTACTCCAGATTTGTCCGTCCTGCCCGCTTATGAAAGTGCCTTGCGATTCCATAGCAACCATGTCTATGTAATTCAAACCCCATAGTAAGGTATCAGTATTCCATTGATATTCCCATTCCATATAACCCGGGATGGGTTGATATGTATTGTACAGCCATGAGTATTCTCCAGTAAATCCATCAGTATTGCCAAGTACCCCGATTAGTTTTGTTGCAGGATTCCATTCGCTGAAAGCCTTGCCGTATATTAAGGGTTGTGATTGGCATGTTGTATACTGAATAAAGGAATCTGTTTGCACATACATACCTGTTGAATCCCTATCTCTTTCATTTATAGCGGTAATATTATTGCTATTGCTGTTTGCAACGTAAACCCTGCCGGTGACAGGATTTACCGCAAGGTCATAAGGCGCTGTTCCTGCACTTACAGATGTTGTAGCGTTGGTTTCTCCATCAACAACCGTAACATTGAGGTTGTTCAGATTCACAACAAAAATCCTGTCAGTTATATAATCTATATCTACTTTGAACGGATAGTTGCCTCCTTGCAGTGTGGCTGTGTCCCGTGTCACTCCGTCAATTACGGTGATGGTGCCCTGTGCTCCGTTGTTGCTGTTCGCCACGTATATCCTATCTGTAACTGGGTTTACTTTAATATCTTTTGGGTACATCCCTGCAGGGATTGTCGTTGTATTAAGTGTTGCCCCGTCAATTTCGGTAACATCGTTACTGCCAAAGTTCGCCGTGTATATTCTGTTAGTTATGGGGTTTACATCTATCGCGCAGGGCTCTGTTCCAGCAGGAACAGTGTAAGTCTTATCCGTTGCCCCGTCAATGACGGTAACATTATTTGTACCGTAATTGGCAACGTATATCCTGTTTGAAGCCTCGTCCACGGCAATTGCAAATGGTGACGAACCCACGCGAACAGTATCGATTGTAAAATCTGTCCCGTCAATGATGTTAACTGTTCCGCTGCTCAAATTGGACACGTAAATTCTATTGGTCAGATAATTTATGCCGATAAAGTTCGGAAATTGTCCAACACTCACTGTAGTGTCAACATTGTCCGTATTCCCGTCAATAACAGTTATTGTGTTATCCGTTGAATTTGCCACATATATTTTGTTGGTTATCGGGTTTACCCTGACGAATGTGGGGCTATTGCCAACTGCAATTGTGGAACTGGTATTGCTATTTCCATCGATTACAGTGATGTTATTGCTGCCTTTATTTGCAATGTATACTTTATTGGTAATGGGATTTATATCAATATTTCTCGGGGTTTGCCCCGCCAGTAGAGTATCTGTTTCGAAGTCGCTCCCATCTATAACGCTTACGCTGTATGTACCATCATTAAGTGCGAAGATTTTGTCTGTGATCTGATTAATTACTATGTGATGTGCTTCGAACCCGGTGCGGATGGTTTTTGTTGTAAGTGTTCTTCCATCTATACAGGTTATACTGCTGTCTGCCCAGTTTGTCACATATATTTTATTCTTCGCCAGCTCTACTGCAATGGCATCGGGAGATTCTCCCACAGGCACTGTTTGCGTATTGTTGGTGTATCCGTCTATAACAGTTACACTGCTGTCATTCTTGTTGGCGACGTAAATCCGGTTTGCAAGTGGATTTATCGCCATTGCATACGGATATGCCCCTGTCCCCACTGTGGTTATTACGGTGTTTGTGGCTCCATCAATTACCGATACTGTATTATCATGTGTATTTGCCACATATATTTTGTTTGTTACAGGATTCAAAACAATGGAAGCGGGTTGCCCCCCCACCTGAATATTGGTGGTATCTAAGTTATCTCCATTTATAACAGTTACACTGTTGCTTGATCTATTCGCAACGAAGATTCTATTTGTTATTGGATTAATAGCAAGGCCGTCCGGCAAATATCCAGTAGGCACAGTATCTTGAACCCCTGTTATTTCATCAATAACAATGAGGCCAGCAGGAGAGATATTTGTAATATACAATTTATTTGTGATAGGGTTTTCAGCGAGAACAAAGGTTGAATTCCCCGCAATAGTTGAAGTATCATCCGTATTTCCATCCGTTATGGTTATGCCTGACAGCGTTGTGGCGTAAATTTTATTCAATAAGGGATTAAGGCCGATGCCGTACACATGGGTTTGAGATTGCCCGAGAGCGATAGTATCAATGACTTTTAACACAGAGCCATCTATCACATTTATCCTGTTATCTGCTGTTGCAACATACAATCTGTTTGTTACTGGATTTATGACTGCCATGTACGGCTTCGCACTGATATCTATATTTTTAAGGAATGTGTCTGCCATACCATTTTGTCCTATGAATAAGGACAAAAACGCTACAAATATGATTCTTTTATAATACATAAAATACCTCCGGATTTTTAAAATTTAAGAACTGGGAAACAGGAAAAATACTTTCTGATAACAAAGCTACTTAATTGTTTCAACATCCACATTGTCAAAGTAAACGCTGCCGTATCTGCTTCCTACTCCTATGCCGCCCGATAAGAGACTTGAATCGTTATCTATCACATCAATGTATTTTGTTCCATTTGCAAAAATCTTTATGGATGAATCAACGGCTTCGACCCGCAAGCGCCACCACCCATTGATATTAAAGTTGGGGCCTTCGGCTATTTTCTGTTCTGTACTGCCTGTAAATTTATAAAGTACCAAACCCGTTAAACTCCCTTCTGGCCTGGTCACAAAATAGCCCTTTTTACTCCCGTTGTATGAAAGTCTGAAATACACCCCGGGTTCTCCGTCTTTGGTATCGACTTGAAAGGAGAAGCTCAGCCAATCTCCGTCGACAAAGGCAACACCGTTTTTATCCATTGGGTTATCGGTTTTAAGAACATTCCCTGTGGTTGTGTCAATTTGAACTGTTTGCTCAATATGCGGCGTATATCCGTTGCGAAATACCTGCCATTCGCCGAATGGTATTGTATCACCCACATTATAATACGAAAAACTGTCAAAAAACGGCTTATCACCTATAATAATTTTGTGAGCCGCAGACCAGTCAGATTTTTTCCCTCCTTTGTCTTTAGCCATAACTCTAATTTGAAATGTTGCAGAATCATTGTAGACATGAGACATAGTAACAGTATCTCCTGATGGTACAAATTCGCTCCATGCCGACTGCTGTCCATCACCCCAATCGAATTGCAGGGAGACGTTGTCTCCGTTTGGGTCCACAGCGACTGTTTTAAAAGCGTAAGTAACTCCTGCTCTTCCTCTTGTATGGCCTGTTGGTTCGTTTGGGGTATAAGGTGCTTTATTGAATAAACCGCAACCTGTGAATACAAATACAAGCAGAAATGGCACAATTGCATAGAAGATAAAACGATACATATTTTTAATAAACATATACACCTCCTTTGTTGTAAATTTTAAATCTTTTGGCAGGTTCAGTCAAACATTATTTTATTTGATAGTGTATTTTTACATTATCAAACAACTGCCTATAGATACAATACAGGGATTACTTCTTTTTCCCAATTAAGGAACAGAATAAACTATATACCTTCTGGCATTGGTTTAATAAACTTTTCCATGTGCACTTCGGTCATTTTTCTTGCTCTCCTGATCTTTTCTTCTGCTGTTTTGTATAATTCCTCGCGGGTAAGTGATATTCTTGCTATTCCCTGTTCAATTGCTTTCATTCCCACTGCCACAGCTTCCCTGGGGTATACTTCCCATTCGTCCATTGTTGGTATTATATAGTCTTCGGACAGGCCTTTATCTTCGGCAACTTTTGCAAGTTCATATGTTGCTGCAAGGCACATTTCATCTGTTATGGTTTTAGCCCTTACATCCAGCGTTCCTCTGAATATGCCGGGAAATCCGAGAGAATTATTCACCTGATTGGGGAAATCGGACCTTCCTGTGGCAACTATTCTGGCCCCGGCCTCTTTTGCTTCCCATGGCCATATTTCCGGTACGGGATTGGCACAGGCGAAAACAATGGCATCCCTTGACATGCTTGTTACGAGTTCTTTGGTTATGCTGCCAGCGCTTGAATACCCTATAACAGCGTCCATCCCCTCAAATGCCTCTTTTTGGGAGCCGCGTCTGTCTTCTCCGTTTGTTTTTATCACCAATTCATAATTGTAAGGAAACTTGCGTTTAAGGTCTTCTCTTGTTCTGTAAACTATGCCATGCCTGTCAACGAGTATTATCCCTGCTGGGTCCACTCCTGCTCTTACAAGGAGACGAAGTGTTGCAAGCCCTGCTGCGCCTGTCCCCATCATAACTATGCGAAGTTTCTTGAAATCTTTTTCAACAACCTTTGCTGCGTTTATCAGTCCGGATACTGTCACGGCTGCCGTTCCCTGCTGGTCATCGTGCCATACGGGTATATTCATTTCTTTCCTCAATTTGTCCAAGATGTAAAAGCATTTTGGTTTCTCTATGTCTTCAAGATTGATTCCTCCGAATGAAGGCTCAAGCGTTTTGACCACCTCTATAAACTTATCGGCATCCCGCACATCAAGGCAGATAGGCACTGCATCAACAGCTCCAAGATGCTTGAATATAAGACCTTTGCCCTCCATAACCGGTAAACCTGCCCATGGGCCTATATTACCCAATCCCAAAACTCGTGTTCCATCGGATACTACAGCGATTGTGTTGGATTTTGATGTATAATCATACGCCATATCTCTATTTTTTTGAATTTCTTTGCATGGTGCGGCAACTCCAGGTGTGTACCATATGGCAAAATCAGAGCTATTTCTAACGGGTACTTTTGATACTATTTCAATTTTGCCTCCGTAGTAAGGGTGTAGTCTCAGGGCATCCTTGGAAGGTTTCTCAGCCTTTTTGAGAAGTTTTTGCACATCATCTTTGTTTGGCATTTTTTCCTCCTTTATACGGTTTATATTTTATGCTAAAATTTACATACATACAAGAAGTTGTCAATATGTACAGAGTTAAAGAACCTTCAGAAAAATGGGATTGATATGATTTGGGGCAATAAAAAAGGGAGAGCAATGCTCTCCCTTTTTTATCTGCGTTTGGAAAAAATTATCCGCCAGGTGTATAGGAATCGGGAGGAGGCGGAATGATGGGCGGTGGAGGAAGAGGCCAATCGTCATCATCCCCCCTTATAAGATTTTTTTGTGTTTTTGAGGTTTTACGCAGATTGTGCGTTGCCATGCTTGCAAATGGCAGCATGAATACCGCCATTGACACCACTATCCCTGTCAGGATGTGTATTATATTGGACTTTTTCATGCGGCACCTCCTTTTCTTTAGGATATACAATGTTTCTGCCAATTTGCTGTGTTTTAAAAATAGGTTGGGAATCAAGCATTTATAAAATTTCGAGCGTTAAAGAATTTTGCCTGAAAAATATACATTTTTTGACAAATTACTAAAATTACCACAAAATATACAGATAAAATAACCAACCCATACAAAATTATGTAACTTTTTAATAATTTTTGTTTTACACGTTATTTGTTATACTACTCCATAATCCTCCTTTTAGCTTATTCTACCATGCTAAAATACACCATTGTAAAAACTTTTACTACATCGGGGTCAAATTGTGTTCCGGACATTCTAATTAATTCCTCTATTGCCTTATCTGCTTGTATTCGTTTTCTATAAATTCTGTCTGATGTCATAG
>JALTEL010000352.1 GCA_027073945.1 Caldifarciminota bacterium
ATTTTACATTTTCCACAAAGTCCTTTGCCCCCACAATCAGATCTCAAGATAATTCCATTTTCGGCCAGTACCTCCATTAAATTTTGGCCCTTCTGAGCTTTAATAATTATGCCGTGAGAAAGGATTTTTATACTAATTTCCTTTTTGTCCATATTTTTACTCTTTATGTTAAATTTTTAAAAAAGAATCTAATCGTTCTATAACCCACAAGTCCTATTTACTGCCATCACGCAATAAAAATTCATGCAATAATTTTCCCTTCTCTGACGCCTTTTAAATAATTCATACAGAAATCATCGTTGCCCCTGATCATCTCAGCTGTTCTCAAGGCTGACATTAAATCCCTGTCTAAGGGATCTATAATTGCTGCATCAAGGCCATAGGCCATCAACATAACAAGAAAGGATCTATTTATAATTCTCCTCTGGGGTAGCCCATAGGAGATATTTGAAAGTCCTACTATGGTATGGATTCCAGGAATTTCCTTCATGATTCTGGATACTGCCTCTATAATCATAACCCCATTGGTATTGCTTACACCTAAAGGTTGTACTAAGGGATCAACAAAAATATTATCTCTTTTTATGCCTATTTTTTCCAGTTCAGCTACAATCCTAAAAGCTCTATCAAATATCTCAGCGGGACTCTTTGGCATGCCCGGATCATCCATACATAAAGCTATGATCCTATAATCTTTCCCTTTAAGAAATGGGATCATGGCTTCAAACCGCTCTTTTTCAAGACTTATAGAGTTAATCATGGGGCTCTTTTTGACCATGCCGCATGCCATCTCAAGAACTTCGGGATCAGGGCTATCAATGCACAAAGGGAGATCTGTAACCATCTGAACTACTTCAAGAAGCCACTTAACATCTTCTTTTTCTTGGCCTATTCGGGCACCAGCATTTATGTCTATATAGTCTGCTCCAGCTTCAGTTTGTTTTTTTACATCGTTTTTAATATAAGTTGCATCCTTTGAAATCACAGCCTTCTGAACCTTTTCACGTGTTGTATTTATTCTTTCACCAACAACTGTAAACATCATTTCCCCCTTACACTTAATTTTTATCTCTTAGCCAACACTTTTCTCTTACATTGCAAAACTTGCATACCAAGCCCACTTTTCTAGAAGTAAAACCTGGCCCTATACCAATCATACAGAAAACAGATTTAAATGGAGTGAGCACATTACTTTCATTTAAAGTCAATCCAATTTTTTCCAAATCAAGAATTGAGCAAAGATTTTTCTGATCGGACAAAGGCCAGCTTTCAAGATAACCTGGGCTTATATAAGCACTTACACCCAAACCTCTCTTTACCGATTCTTCCTCTGCTAAGTTTTTAATATAATCTCCTGCTTTCAAAATGGCTAAAATACTTACACAATCTGTAAGATACGCTTCAAGAAACTTTCCATTTTTGTTCAACCTTTTTATCCTTTCTTCAAACCGAGTGCCTATGGTATAAGCAGAAATAAGGGCCTTTTCTGCCCCTTTCATAAAAATTGAGTGGTGGCCTACATTTAGGGTAATATTATTACTTTCTCTTTTAAGCAAAACAATACCTTTAGCTATATCTACTTTTGAAACATCTACCCAAGAATACATTCCAGTAACGTTTATAAGTTGACCAATGGTCTCAATAATATCTTCAGCCTTTATATAAACGAGGGCAGGGACATTTTTACCCCCTATAAATAGTTTCAACAACTTCTTTTAAGGAAATTTTAACTGCAAACCCGAATGTTTTATCTATGGAGTTCAATATTTCTCTTTTTAATAATCATACAAATTCAACTATTCACATGCATTGATAGTTAACCTTCCCTAATTCGAACAATAAGTATCTGTTGTAATAAGGTTTATTTTTCAAAAACTTAAAGCACAAAATCTTTGGAATCGCGTAAAGGCTCAATATACTTTTCCCCCGAATAGTAATTCATCTAAATATTACTTGACTAGAATTTGGGCGGGCTTATTATGAGGTAAAATTTGCACTCATGATTTTGAACGTTGTAAAGTCGGTGCGGAACCGAGCTATCAAAATAAAGGCTGTCACCTTTTTCTAGCTCTATTAAATCCTCACCTATTTGGACTTGCATTGCACCTTCCAAAATTATTAGACATTCTTCACCAGAATGACTCATGGGTTCCTTGCTTGTGGCCCCACCTTTACCAAGAAATCCGATCATAATTCCCATTTTTTTCTTGGGATTAGAATGGATTATATCATATCTCAGTTTTGCATCAGAGAACAAAACTGTTCGCCATTCATTTTTTTTGACCTTCATAGTTGGTTTGTCATAGTCTTCCATAACAAAATAAAAGAGGGGGACACCTAGGGTAACCGCTATCTTGCGTAGCGTAGATAACGAAGGATCAACTTTTGACGTCTCGATCTGGCTCAAGAGGCTGGCCGAAATATTCGACTTAGCTGCTACCTTGCGAAGTGATAAACCTTTCTTCTCTCTCAGCTTACGTACGCGCATGCCTACATTCATAATAATTTGCTCCCCAATATCAATATTATTAAGAGGGAATATTCTACCTTCTTATACTATTTCACATCATAATACCTATTTGCTACTCAAATCTCCAGAAGTCGCCGTGCAACTTTGACTGCAGCGGCAGCATCAAGAGCAAACCCATCAGCCCCGATTTTTTCAGCAAACTCCTGGGTTACAGGAGCTCCACCAACAAGAATCTTGGCATCGGGATGTTTGTCCTTTAAGGCACGGACCATTTTTTCCATGGCAAGCATAGTAGTTGTTAGTAACGCAGATAATCCGACCAGATCGGGCTTATGATACTCGTATGCCTCAATCAATTGGTCTTGTGATACATCAACGCCAAGGTCAATGACCTCGAAGCCATTTCCATTAAAGATCAATGCCACTAGGTTCTTGCCTACATCGTGGAGGTCTCCAGATACTGTTCCAATCATAAATTTACCAAGTTTTGTTACATTGGCCTCAACAAGTTTTGGCCCCAAATAGTCCACTCCAGCTTGCATTGCCTTCGCTGCAATAAGCATCTCTGGAATAAATGCTTCACCACGAGAAAATGCGTCGCCTACCTCGCGCAGGCTTTTAATCATCACTTCAAGAAGCTCCTTGGCTTTATATCCTTCGGCCAACAGTACATTCAAAGAATCCTTAACGTCTTGGATTTGACCTTCTTTAATTGAGTCTCTCAACTTTTGCATATATGCACTCCATACCAATTTCAAGTTTAAAGATCTTTCGATAGAGGGTAGTTTCCCCACTTACGAACAGAGTCATATAAAGCTAAAACATTTTCTTCTGGGACGTCGGCTTGAATATTGTGCACAGTACAAACCACTAAGCCACCACCTGGTGCCATTTCTCTTAATAAATGGCGCACTTCTTCTTCTACCTCATTAACAGAGCCTGATGGCAAGACTTTCTGGGAGTCTACACCTCCCCAGAAAACTATATCTTTGCCATATTTTGCTTTAAGATCAGTAGGATCCATTCCTTTTGCAGTAATTTGCACGGGGTTCAGGATGTCAATACCTAAATCAATAAAATGTGGAATTAGACTCGACACGGCACCGCAGCAATGCCAAAATATTTTTGCTTTAGTCTTGCTTCGGATTAAATCAATAATCTTCTGCTGACGTGGCTTAACAAATTCCTCATAATCAGTCAAAGACATTAAAGTAGTTTGCTGCCCAGCGAGATCCCCACCCTGAATAATTACATCTAAATATTGCCCACAGACTGATAGGATGCGGTCTAAGAATTTCATATGCAAGTTTAAGGTTTTATCAAGTAGGGCATGGACAAAATCTTTATTTAATGCCATGTCCATGTAGAATTGCTCCATACCTCGTAGCTTCCAAGCCCTTTCATACCATGTTTCCCAAGCAAAATCGCCAACTACTGCATACTGGTTTTCCTCATAGAGCTTCTTGGCACGTTCTTCAACACCTTCCAGATATCCTGGATCAAGAGGGTCAGGCCAGGAATATATTTCCAAATCTTCTATGCTTGAGTTTACCAAAGGGCTATCGACCAAGTTATAATATAATGTTGTTGGAGTTTTGATGAATCCGCAACCCCATTCATCTTTTACATAAGAATTACCTCCTCTATCCACAGGAGCGAATTTCCAAGATTTTGGTTTTCCTATATGTACATAACGCGTATCGACCTTAAGGCGTTTTAAAATGTCTTCTTCGGGATCTACAGTCTGACGTAACCAGTCAAAAACTTCGCGTGTGCGGTTTATACCCAACAGCTTAAGCAGTTTATTATAAGTAATAACTGAAATAGTTGTTACCCACCCCCCTAAATCCAAAGGAACTCGATCTGGTTCTTCATGGTTTAGCGAAGTCAAAACACGCTCTTTTGAATTCATTTTATCTCCTTTACTTTACTATGAGTTAACTAATTTTATTTGACTAACCAAAAACCACCTTTGGCAACCATAAAACTATTTGAGGTAAAAATGTTATCAATCCTAATGAAATAAGTAAAGGCACAAGGAAAGGTAAAACAGCTTTTGTCACTCTAGAAACAGGCATACCGGAAAGATCAGACAAAATATATAACCCAACACCAAAAGGTGGGGTCAGGAATCCTATACACACATTAAGTACTTCAACTACACCCCAGTGAATCATGTTTATCTGGAATTCATGAAGTACTGGCAAGATCATTGGTGTAAAAACCAAAATGATTGCACAGATATCAAAAAAGCAACCTGAGATTAAGAACACTATATTCAGTATTACAAGTACTACCCACTGCTGGTTTGTTGCACCAATTATCATATCCCGTATCATTATAGGAATATTTTCCATTGTTACAATCCATCCAAAAACTGATGCTGCTCCCATAATTACTAAAATGAGAGCAGTAGTCACTGCTGATTCGACAACCATTGGCAATAGTTGTCCTATTTTTAAGGTCTTGTAAACAAAAAAGGAAATAAAAAAAGCATAAACAACAGCTACTACCGCTGCTTCGGTTGGAGTAAAGATACCAGAAATAATGCCACCCAAGATTATTACAGGTGTGAGCAAAGCAAAAAACGACTTCTTAAAACTACCCCATATGGCTTTAAAGGAAGCACGATGCAAGTCTCGAGGGTAATCACGTTTAATTGAATAAAAATAAACGGTAGCCATAATACCCAATCCCATAACCACACCAGGTATGGCCCCACCGACGAACAATCGTCCCACCGATTGTTCCGCGATCATTCCATATAGGATCATCTGGATACTAGGTGGCATGATCGGTCCAATAATTGAACTGGCACCAGTTACCGCAACTGAAAAATCTTTGTCAAACCCTGCCCTGGTCATCATGGGTATCTCGATTTTGCCAAGACCGGCTGTATCCGCAGTAATTGATCCTGACATACCAGCAAAAATCATTGAAGCAACCACATTGACATGGCCTAAGGACCCGCGAATATGCCCTACTAAATTGCGGGCGAAACCAAACATGTCCTCCGAAATTCGACCAGTGTTCATAATATCAGCGGCCAAAATATAAAGAGGCAATGCTAAAAGAGGAAATGTTTCCAAACTACCAACCATACGATGGGCTAGAATAATCATCGGAATATGCTTTAAAAACAAGATGTAACCTAAACATGAAAGCAGAAGAGAGAATACTACAGGAACTCCGATGGCCATTAAAACTAATAACATGGTTATTAGGATCAGACCATTCACAACACACACCTGCCTTCCAGCTTTTTCTCTTTTTTTCGAATAAGGAGTTGTTTTTTCCGGAAAAGATCTAAAAATTGTTGGATTTGGTAAAAAAGCATCACGGCAAAACCCATTAATAATGCGTAACCAAAACAAGCTTCACTAATTCGGAGTGCAGGTGTAGTATTACTGGCCAGATAACCGGTCAGCTTATAACTTTGCCAAATCATAACCACTAAAATAATTAATACTAAAAAGCTGCTTAAAACTTTCATGTAGAAGGAGTATTGAGGAGGGAATATGTCACGGACAACAATGATGCATACGTTTTTATCCTCGCGAACTAAGATGGCTCCACCCAGAAAAGTCATCCAGATTAATCCAAGAATTGTAACTTCCTCTGACCAGAAAAGTGGTGTGTTAAATAGATAGCGAAAAATCACGCCAACAAATAAAATTATAACGATGGAAACCATGATAAAGCCTAATGCCCAATCCAAAATTTTCGCAACAATCTTATTTAAAACCGCCATTGAAAATGAATATCCTCCATACACGAAAGCATACCCGGCCGCTCTACTAATAAAATACTAGTAGAGCGGCCGGAACATTTATTATTTCCCTAATTTTTTTAGAAGACCCTTTGACCATAAACCATCTTTCTCTAACTTTTTGTGTACTTCACGAGCTTTTTTAACCCATGTAGGCCTATCCCCATTCGCAAATATTATTCCAGCCTCTTCCAGCTGCTTTTGAGCTTTTGCTTCTAGGCTCTGGCCAAAGGAAACGAACCAGTCGGCAGATTCTTGAGAAGCTTCATTCAAAGCCTTCTGGACATTCTTCAGTAAGGATTTATATTTAGCATCGTTAATCCATGTAACATCATAAAGTTGCATGAAATCTAACTTCGTACAATAATTAAGTTGCTCATAGAATTTCTCGTCACGAACCTGAACAATGTTGTGCACCATGCCGTTGACAACGTGTTGAGATAAGGCTAGGTAAACATCACCCCAAGCAAGAGGGACGGCTGTCGCGCCAAGGCCATTCCATGTATCAACAAGTGCCTTTGATTGCCAGACACGAAGTTTGATTCCCTTAAGCTGGCCTGGAGTTAATATCTGACGCTTTTGAGTCCACAAATGAAAGGCTGGCCTAAACGCAAACCCAGGTAAGGTACGAATACCAACTTTTTTGCGGACACGCTCCCGAACCACATAAATATATTTGTTTTTCCGTAACTCATCACGTGAGAACATGAAAGGTGTGCCAAAAATGGTGTAGTCTTTATCATAAGTATCCATAAATGACTCTGATTCTTGGGCCATGTCAATTGTACCCATAGAAATACCCTGTAGAATTTCCTTGATGTTACCTAACTGTTGAGCTGGGTATATCTCAATTTTGACTTTTCCATTGGTTTTCTTGGCAACCAACTCAGCAAACTTGTGGGCTTTCTTGTCCAACATACCCCCAGGAGCAGTAATATGGGCAAGTTTAAGCACGATTTGATCTGCCGATAAAGCTGTAATAGTTGTTACAGCAAGCCCCAAGCAGATCACAATCATTATAGAGATTACTCTTTTCATTTTGTCCTCCTTAATGCAATTTCTGAGGTTAATAACAGTATGTGTTCACCTCCTTTCCCGTTTTTTTCTAAAATATCACAATTTTTTCTAATGTCAAGTATAATTTAACTTTGTTAAGTATATATTTTTGGTTCATCTTCAGATTAGTTTTGGGAACCTGGTATATTTTCAGAGTAAAGTAG
>JALTEL010000353.1 GCA_027073945.1 Caldifarciminota bacterium
AAATATCCCTGTACCACCTCGCCCTTCCTCTATCGGACAGAAAAATGCGTTTCAAGCGGAAACACTTTCTCCTCAGACGCCGGTAAAACCATTTGAAAAAACTTCCCCTACAGTTACAGTGGGTGGGGTGCCCCAAAATGTGATTCAGCGATTAGTACCAGAGCGCGCGCAGTGGGATAAGCGGCCGACACATTTATATCGAGACCCTGTAACTGGGAAACGATACTACAAGACCACTGATGGTCGGTTTGCCCTATTAAACTAATGGGCCCTTTTTATTACTGATGTTGAATTAAGGTATTGTCAAAATCCCGGAGAGCTTTTTGAATGATCTTCCAAGTTTCTTCCTTATTCAATTTGTTGGAAAGTGAAACCACGTTCCACCCTAAATGGGACGCAAATTTAAGAGGAACGGTGACTGAATTATTAGGGGAGGGATAACCATAAGTAGCCCAAGCAGTCTGTGTTCCTACACTGCCATTATAGTTTTGGGCATTATGTAGCCCTATATACCAGAACTCATCAGGGGTTGCTACACCATCCTTATTCCTGTCTTCATAGTACAAGACAAGGCTTCCAGAAAGACCAAACTCTCCAGAAGCACTGTAAGCTATGCTAAACTGGCTTGCCGGGTTATTTAGGGAAGTAATATCTCCAAAATCGATATGGGGGGAAAACTTCGGTGAGCCACCCTCGTTCTGATGCCCCCAACCAACCCGCCAGAGGATCATCCCTTGCTTGAGGTCTCCCCAAGGGAGAGGGTCGGGGTGCGCCGACAGGCTCACAAAAGGATTGAACCTTGTTGGCTCTGTAATAAACACAAAGAACTTATTACTGTACGCTCCACTAAGTGCCGGGTATTCTGACGCAGAATAGGACCAACCGGCAGCAGCATCACCATTATACATATGCCGTACGGTAAGCCAGACATCAAACGTTCCTTTTTGCGTGGTTTCCCTAGCCATGAGAACAGCGTTCCCGTAATAAGAAGGGTTATTGCTATAATGATAAACCCATAACGCGGTATCGGTACCAAGATATGATTCAGAGGCCTTTTTTACTTCTAGTTGGGAGGGTGCGGGTGGAGGATTAAGGACCGTAAAAGGCTTCGTTATGCTATCCGAAGCATTCTGGTCATCATAAACAGTAAGCGTCATTTCATAATAACCAGGATCAGTGTAAGTATGCGTTCTAATCTTTCCAGTTCCCAAGGGAACATCCCCGTTACTCCATTCATAGCGAACGATTCTCCCATCTGGATCAAATGAGGCGCTAGCATCAAAAGTTACGGTAAGAGGCACAGGCCCAGAGTCAGGAGTGATAGTAAAATCAGCAACTGGCGGTTTGTTAAATAACCCCCTGCATCCAAAGAGAAGAAAAAGGACGCTAACCAATATAAAGCTAAAAGCTATGTATACTCCTATCTTTCGCGTAACTGCCCCCTTTTATATAGTGCATCCAGGGAACATGATAATTGTACGTTTCATTTCTGACAATCTCCTCTAGGTCTTGCCGTGGCCTCTATGTGCTTGGTTGTTTTGTTAGCTTGTAATAAGTAGCTAACTTGCTTTCTTCAGGAGATGGAACAAGGAGATCGAAAAGGGAGAAGCCATAGCCAATAACAGTTAGATATGGCCATCCCAAAAAGAAGGATGAAGTCCCAGCCGCTGCGTTTAGAACAGCCCAGATATATCTGTTGACTCTCCCCTGGTAGGCAAGCTCCTCTAACGCCAATGCACTATCTTTTTCTCTTGCGGATACGGGTTCGGCTGATATCTTGTTAAACTTATTTTCAGCGTTGGAAGGGATCAATAGCTCAAAAGTTCCGGGGATAGCAAATGCCCCAAAAGTAAGGACGCCCAGAGTTACCCCCATACTAGCTCCCTCAGGAGTGAGAGAAAAGGCCGACGCGGTCCCGAAGAGAAGACCAAATCCAATTCCAGCACCTATACTTAAACTTCCCTCTATTGTCCTCTGGGTACGTTTCTCCTGTGCTAAATCTCCCAACAGTTTGTAGGCTGTCCCTTTAGAGAAACCAACGGCGGCAACCGAGATCACAAATGCCAGAATAAGTACCACGACAATGCCCAGTTTTAGCTTCACTTTTGCCTCCTTTAGGCTTTAAGTTGTCCAGCAAATTCAAATCGCTGGAATCCGAGGATTTGTACATACTTCATAGTGGATTGAATATTTTTGTGTCCGAGCC
>JALTEL010000354.1 GCA_027073945.1 Caldifarciminota bacterium
TGTATCTTGGGATGAGTCCGCTGACACACCAGTCAGGGCAGATGCACCGCACTAAAAGCCCACGTCAGGTCAACCAGCGAGCAAAGGCAGCGATGATGACTGCAGTGGCAAGGCATATCGCTTGTGTTCCAGAATCAAGGGCATACTACGACAAGAAGCGCAGTGAGGGAAAGACACATAATCAAGCGGTTCGTGCATTAGGCCGGCATCTTGTTCGGGTGATCTGGTCGATGCTCATAAATGATCGGGATTACGAGCTTAGAGAGGTGAAGCCAATGAGTTGACAATTCAAGTGAGATGTTCAGGCATCGAAAATAGAAATTAGCCTGTTTACCTGACTCCTTATCTCCTGTTCTCCTTCATCAATTTCTCTATCTTTATGCCTGCCTTGCTCACTGCCTACGCTTTCATCTTGAATATCTTATCTATCTCCCCATTTGTTCCTTATATGATAGAAACAGTCTTCTGCTTGCAGCCGATAAGGTCGTACCATAATACAAAAATTATAGTATCTCAGGAGGCAATGTCAAAGATTAATTTCTATTTTCGATGCCTGACCCCTCTCCTTTCCGCGGTATTGGTCATTTATTTTAATACTGTATTGACCTTTTCGGTCTCCTGTCAAAAGCTCCAGCTTGTTGCCAGGAGGTATTTTCAGATCTTGAACAAATGTTGCGGAATCGAGCTGATCCAGCTTGCGCCTGGCAATTTTCCAAATATGTACTGGGCAAATCTTGCGCGCTCTTTTGGTATTCTTGCCGTTAAAAATATCTTCCGTCCCGCCATTTTTGAATGACAATATCATAAAAGAATAATATCACGGTTTCCATGCTATTTCAAACAAATTTTCAATAGAGCCGTATTGTGCATTTTAAGCGCCGAACGTCACGGCTCAGGGGCGGCAAACATGCGGGGCAATGGGCCTTGAATTACCACTGAGCTTTATGCGGGGCATGGCCTTTGAGAAACCGCCGCGCTGTTTGCCGTCCCCTGCAGCCGCTGGTTCGGTTAAACGATGAATATTTTTTAAAAGCAAATCGAAGTAATGCCACCTTTCAAAAAATTGCTCTGCAAGTTCTTCTGTTTTGTTGCCATTTTTTCAGCCTGTGATTTTCATATATGCATTTGGATAGGGGCTTCTTTGTCTTCGCAAACGCAAGGCACAAATTTGATTCCTGATAGCGAACGTCACGGCTCAGGGGCGGCAAACATGCGGGGCAATGGGCCTTGAATTACCACTGAGCTTTATGCGGGGTATGGTCTTTGAGAAACCGCCGCGCTGTTTGCCGTCACCTGCAGCCGATGGTTGGGCAACAAAGCCCTTTATTTTTGAAATAAGTCGGAGTGTGTTCCGGTCCGCTCGAAAATAACGCAATCAGATTCAAGTATATAAATCAGCAACCAATCAGATTCAATGTGACATTCCCGTCGCTCTTTCCAATTGCCAATCAGCTTATGGTCTCGGTGAATGGAATCAAGCACTTCTTCCGCGACTATAGAACGGATTATTATTTTCAGTTTATCCGGGTTTCCACCTCTCTTTTTCACCCTTTTGGTGTCGCGTTTAAACTGCTTTGTATATACTGGTGTGAGCATCAAATGCCTAACTTTTTGAACATATCGTCGGCATCTTTGCAGATGATCAGTTCACGTCCGGCATCTGTATTGGAAAACGTCTTGAGTGTGGTCTCATTAGGAATAGCTACGTTAAAAGGCAGCCCCTTTTGTAACTCAACCTGCTTATAAAACAGAGTGATCGCTTGGGTTGTGGTAAGCCCAAGTTGCTGAAATATGTATTCAGCTTTGCCTTTTAAATCAGGTTCAATTCTAGCTCTGATTGTGGATGTCTTACTCATGGATTACCTCTATTTGATATTATTAATGTAGCTCAAATGGGGTGCATTGTCAAGAATTGCATAGGATTGATCAAACTGCCCAACGGTGAAGCTCAGGGGCGCCAAATCTGCGGGGCAACCAACTACAAAATGTCATCAGACATTATGCGGGGCACAGCGTAACAACGACCGCCGAGCTATTTGGCGTCCCCTGCAGCGTATTGTTGGGCCATATTGTTTACTGATGGCAAAATAGTTTCTGCTCGCAATTTTATGCCTAATGCCCGAATAACTTTTAAAATTGTGTCGAAACTTGGAACACGTTCACCTGACAGTGCCTTATACAGGCTTTCACGTGATAGG
>JALTEL010000355.1 GCA_027073945.1 Caldifarciminota bacterium
TGGGCTCTACCCTGGTTTCCATATCCCATGACCGCAATCTTTCTCTTTTTTAATACATTGAGATCTGCGTCTTCATCGTAAAAAATCTCGACTTTTCCTACATCCATAGTACTGCCTCCTTTGCTTTAATTTAAATTTTTATTTCTTTTCCCCGGTATTTTTAGACCACGGGAACATACTTCTTACTCTTTCACCCGCCTTTTCTATAAGGTGGTTCTTCTGTCGTTCTAATAAGTTCCTAAACTTTGGTCTTCCCACTTTGTTTTCAAGAAGCCATTCTGTTGCAAAAGTTCCATTTTCTATGTCTTCCAGTATTTTTTTCATATTCTTTTTTGTCTCTTCTGTTATAACCATTTTCCCTCTTGTAAGAGCTCCATATTCTGCAGTATTGCTAATGGAATTGAACATATGGACTATACCACCCTCATACATTAAGTCAACGATTAATTTCAATTCATGATAAGTTTCAAAGTAAGCTAATTCTGGAGGGAAGTCTGCTTCAACGAGTGTCTCGAAACCGGCTTTTACAAGTTCTACCACACCTCCACATAATACAGCCTGTTCTCCAAATAAGTCCTCTACAGTTTCGTCTCTAAATGTTGATTTAATAACTCCTGCTCTTGTCCATCCTTGTGCCTTACAATAGGATAGTACAAGATCCCATGCATTACCACTTTCGTCTTTGTCTACACAAGCAAGTGCAGGTACACCCTTACCTTCTGTGTAGAGTCTTCTTTCAATAGCGCCTGGAGCTTTTGGGGCTGCCATTACTACATCTACACCTGCGGGAGGAATAATTTGGTGATAGAAAATGTTAAATCCATGTGAAAATCCGAGAACTTTCCCTTTAGTCATGTAAGGAGCAATTTCTTTGTCGTATATGGATTTCTGCAGTTCATCCGGTAATAGCACTTGTATGTAATCTGCCCACTGAGCTGCCTCGCTTACCGTCATTATTTTCATTCCGTCTTCCTCTGCCTTTTTCCAAGCAGGAGAATCCTTTAAATCTGCTACGACAACATCCATCCCACTGTCCTTTAAACACAAAGCTTGGGCTCTACCCTGGTTTCCATATCCCATGACCGCAATCTTTCTCTTTTTTAATACATTGAGATCTGCGTCTTCATCGTAAAAAATCTCGACTTTTCCTACATCCATAGTACTGCCTCCTTTGCTTTTGTATAATACAACATTTATTAAATAACAAATGGCGTATTTTCAATGACGCGGGCAATTTCTCCTAAAAACTCTGCGGCATCTGCCCCGTCTATTACTCTGTGGTCGTAAGAGAGGCTGAAGTATGCCATATCTCTTACGGCAAATTTACCGTCTTCCAGAACGACGACTTTTTTCACCGTTCTGCCAACGCCCAGAATTGCCACTTCATTTTTGTTCAATACAGGAGTAAACATATCCGTGCGCATCATACCCAAGTTGGTCAGAGTGAAGTGTGAGTATTTCGTTTCTTCGCCTGTGAGTTCTCCACTTCTTGCACGCTCAGACAGTCTTTTAATCTCTGCGTTTATCTCAGAAAGGGTAAGTTTGTCTGCATTCTTTACCACAGGAACGATCAGTCCGTTTTTCGTGCTTACCGCAACGCCCACATTTACGCTTTCAAAGCGAGTTATTGTTTCTCCGTCGAAATTAACATTAAACTTTGGAAGTGCTTTTAATACCTGCGCCAGCACCTTTACGAGAATTGCAGTTACGGAAACTTTCTCAGTAAGGCTCTTTTTGAACGCAAGAAGGCCGCTCATATCCACTTCTGTCATATTTGTTACGAGCACCGTTTTCCGATACATCTCAGAAAGGTTTTCTGCTATCGTGCGTCTCATAGGCGAGAGTTTTTCAACCTGGGCTTTTCCTCCTGGTACGGTTGTTTCTTCTGCCACTTTGCCGAGCGCATCCAGCACATCCTTTTCTACGATTCTGCCGTTTGGGCCGCTGCCCTTTATAGTAGAAAGGTCTATACCGTGCTCCCTTGCGAGCCTTTTTGCCAGAGGAGACGCTTTTATAAAGCCTGTTTGCTCGCTTTGAGGGGGTGCTTCTAAAGGCTGCTCTTTTACTTCTTCCTGCACACTTTCAGCAGGTGCACTTTCTTCGGGCTGTTTTTCAGGTGCTTTTTTAACTTCCTCTTTCAGTTCTTCTTCACTCTCTGCAATGTATGCGATAACTTTTCCTACTTCTGCTTCGCTT
>JALTEL010000356.1 GCA_027073945.1 Caldifarciminota bacterium
AAACAGGGAAGCGTGTTTTTATTCTCGGTGGAATTCTTGTTCTTATGCTTGCAGGCTCCGTCAACCTGCAAAACGCCTCTGTCGTTTTTTCCATATCTGGGATTGCAGTCTTTATCTTTGTTCTCGCCTATTACCATTTCCATCGTCCGGCTTTCAGGAGTGTAACAGACAAAACTATTTTGAAAAAAACCGAAAGGCAATTGCTGGTTTTTTCACTCCCCCTTCTGGGCATGGGTTTTATGGATGCCATGTTCATGGGAGTTCCCCCCGTAATGCTTGGAATTCTCAGCACTGCGGGCGATATTGCTTCTTTCGGTGCCGCACGAACCATTGCCGGCCTTGTCGGTGTGGGCATGACCGCCCTCAATTTTATTTACCTACCAATCATGTCTGGCTTCTTTGCCAGAGATATGAAGGAGGAGATGAAGAAAGTTTATGTCCTTGTTTCCAAGTGGGCCTTTTTCTCAATGAGCCTGGCAATAATAGGCTTTATTCTTTTGTCTGATGTAATGACCCCCATTCTTTTTGGAAGCGCTTATGAGGGAACGGGGCCAATTATGGCAGTACTGGCCCTCGGTTTCTTTTCCATCTATCTCTTCGGACCGGTAAGGGCCACTCTAATAGTGGTCGGCAGGCCTTATTTCCTTGTGGTCTCGGCGGGCACAGGCTTAGTAGTATCAATTATTCTCTCTGTCGTTCTTATACAGCAATACGCCGCTCTAGGTGCTTCCGTGTCTCTGGCAGCGGGCCTTTTTACGATGTATGCCCTTAATGCAGTCAAACTTCAGAGAATAGAGGGGCTGAATCCCTTCTCAAGTAAGTATACAAAAACATTTGTCGGGGGGCTTCTGTTCATGGCTCTCGCAGCATTTTTGAAGTTTGGCATAGCCCTCTCATCTCTTATGTACCTTATATTGTTCTTTGTTCTTTCCGGGGCGTATCTTGGCTTCCTGTTCTTTGCAGGGGTGGTTGAGAGTGAAGATAAGGAGATAGTAAGGATTGTGCTGGGGAAATTGGGTTTAGTATGAATTGTGATTAGGCAGTCCAAATGACGAAACTATCTGACTCATAATATTTATATGATGTGTGAGGGACGCTTCGGAAAAAGGTTGAGTCTCGTGGCTCTTCAATCCATCTATTCAGATATTTGAGTCCAATCGCCTTATTTGTCAGTATAAACTGAGAATTGTATGATTCCATTAGTCTCGTGGAATACATGGAGTCTTTTGGCCTCTGCATAAGGCTGTCAATTTCCCGTATGTGATAGGACTCAAGGCCTTGGGAATAAAAAGGACCTTCATTTTCTATAAATCCATGGATGTCGCTCAACGATATGGTTTCAGTATCGCTTCTAACTTCAGCTGGAGATACATAACCATAGATGAGGAGATTGGAAACCTCAACACCATGCTGGACAGGAACATTTGGCATATTGATGTATGACTGGAAGTCTCTGGCATCTCCCCAGAAGTTTGCAATAAAGGTTCCGTTTCCGTAATTCATTCTGCTTGAGTAGGTAATGCAACTGAATCTGCTGTAGGTATTTTCATCCTCGAAAAGGTTCCCAGCTAGAGGGCCGGAGGCCCAGTGAGTTGCCAGAAATCCCATGAATGCAATGGAGAGGAGCATGGTGGAAACAAGTATTGTGACAAATATTTTTCTGTTGGTTTTTTCTTTAAGATAGTAAATGCCATAAAGGCCAAATATAATCAGAAAAAGGGAAATGAAGGGTCTCGTATATACTCTGAACTGAAGTAATGGAAGTGTGAAAGTTATGGTTAAAAGCACAAAGAGTTCCGTTTTATTGATGCTTGGTTTTTTCAGAATCCAGAGGAGGCCTAGGGGGGCAAATAGAAGAATCAGGTTTGCACTGCCGGTTAAAGAAATTATAGCGTTAATAGGGGCTTTTATGTATGTGGAACCATGTATGACAATTCCCTGTTCGTAGCTTTCTGCCACTCCAATGTCAGATACTGTTGATGCAAAAAATATTATTAGTAAGAGAGTTGACCAGATTATTATGGATTGTTTCCTAACTTTTTTAGGGACAATATTTTTTGTCTTTATTAGGAGCCTTGATACGAAATATGCGAGGATTAATGGTATAGCAAAATATGCCAATTTATGCGATAGGAAAATAAGAAGGGCAGACATGCCAGAGAGAAGAAGGAAAGAGTTTCGATGCTCTTTCTGTGATGTTTGCATTAAAAAATAAAGGAAAAAGGGAATGGCATAGATTGCGAGAATCCTGCTGGTAAGGGACCATGAGCTTCTCCATACTACAATGGGGGCCAGCGCGTAAAAGAATATGCCACATGCAACAAATATTGGAGTGTTAAAAATTTTTTTTAGCAGAATGAATACCCCCAATAATCCCATGATTGACAATGAAAATGTAAGGAAAAAGAGAGAAGTATCTAATGAGACTCCTGCCATTTGGGAAATCGCAGATAAAAATAATGGATAGGCGGTATCTGAAGAAAATGGATATATACCAAAATATGACATGGGCGTAACTATCCACTTTATCTGTCCGAATTCACTTATTGAATTTGCAAGAAATGTGTAAAAGTGTGCGTCATTGGCGTGATCCAACATAAATGGGGTGGGGGGATATCTTATACATATAGCCACTATGATAACAAAGAATAGGAAAATATACTCGGTTCTCTTTCGGCCCCAGTTAAGTTTCGTTTAATCACCTTCTATAATTTTTTGTATGTGTTAATAATTTCCCCTATCACATTTGCCCAACTGTATTTCTCTGCAAACTTCCTGATGTATTCACCATCCCATTCAGTGTCCAGTCCATTCTCTATGCCCTCAGCCAGTTCCTCTGAATCTCCTGCCGTCACGAGAAGCCCAACTCTTTCATCGCTTATAATCTCTTCGCTCCCGCCGTTGATGGTGGCTACCACAGGCTTTCCACAGGCCATGGCCTCAATCTGGACAACTCCGAAGCTTTCCCTCATGCTCGGCAGAACAAAAACATCACAGGCGTTCATCCAGAGAGGAATTTCATCGTAAGGCCTTCCGCCAACCATTTTAATCTCTCCTTCCAGCCCGAGACTGTGTATCTGTTTTTTGAGTTCTTCCTCCAGAGGGCCGCTTCCAACTATTATGCACAGGATGTCGTTTCTATCACTTTTTACCCTGTTTATTGCTTCAATGAGGTATTTGTGCCCTTTGACCGGCAGAAGGTTTCCCACCGTCAGTATGACCTTTTTATCATCGGGGATGTTCAGGGCTTTTCTGGCAGACTTTTTATCCAAGGGTCTGAAAATCTCAGAGTCATATCCGTTGGGGATAACATGCACTTTCTCTCTTGGAACTCCAAGTTTCGAAACCATTATTTCCATGTTTTTCTTTCCAACGGTAATAATCGCATCCGCTCCATTCAGTGTGTGCTCTATTCTCCTTCTCCATGAACTGCTTTTGAACGGGAGGACATAAACATCTGAGCCGTGCCCAGTCACAACCACCGGTCCTCTGTAATAATTTTTCAGGGACGCAGCGATGTACCCAGATGGCCATAGGAAGTGGGCGTGCATTATGGAGAAATCAATGTGCTTGGAATCAATCAACTTCTTTATTTTTTTTACGGTCCGCCTTTGGAACAAGGCCCTGAAGATTGATTTCGGTGGAATTGCATATCTTACATAGTGAACTGATATGTTGCCCATTACATAATCCTCAGCATAGTGTTCGGAGTATATGTCCTGATGCCAGCGGTTTTTCATCCCCAGCCTTTCCAGTATTATCTTTTTTCTAAAGACTTTAGGGATGTACGGAGTAATGGATATTACATGGACATTCCTAAAATGTTTCGAAAGTTCCAGAACCTGTGAATATACGAATGGAGATGAGAAAGATGTCCCTTTAGATGGAAACCAACCGGTTATAATCAGCAGATTCCATTCCTTCATATCAACCTCTCCGAACTTCTCTATCCACGACAAATGCTATTCTGTGGGCATTTTCAATTTCCTGCAGGGACATCGGACTTTTACCGTTTTTTATGGCCTTTACAAAGCTGATTATCTCTTCGTAATGTCCCTTGTCCTGTTTTTTCTTTTTAATGGTCCTTTCAGAGCGATCGTATATCGTCATCCTGGTGAAGTCTTCGATGTTTATACTGAGCCCGTCTCTCTCTATGTATATGTGCTCTTTCGGGTATTTTTTACTCCCTATCGAACTGTAAGTCAGAACACCCATTGACCCATTACTGTACTTGATTGTAACGATAATGTTATCAATTGATTTTATTTTTTGGTTCATGGAGTCTATGCTTTCAACGGACACCCTGGTTGGCTCACCACCGGTGAGATAATTTATGGTGTCAAAGAAGTGTACTCCCTCTCCTATTATCCTGCTGCCCCCCTGTTCCGGGCTGTATACCCAGTGATTTTCAGGGAGTTTCCCGGCATTCACCCTATATTGCACAATTATTGGCCCTGCTTTCTTCTGAATCTCTTTTTTAGCTCTCTGAATAAAAGGGGAAAAGCGTCTGTTTACTCCAACCATTAGCACCCTTCCAGAATCCTTTGCAACTTTTAGAAGTTCATCGAGCTCCTCTTGATTTATTGCGGCGGGTTTTTCCACAAATACATGTTTCCCGTTTCGCAGTGCTTCTGTGGCTATTTTTTTGTGTGTGTCGTGTCTTGTGGAAATGACTACTGCATTTATGTTTTTGTCCTTGCATATTTTCCTGTAATCTGTAGTTGAATATTTGGCACCGTACTTTTTTGCAATGTAATTGGCGTTTGCACCGGTATTTGTCGCAACAGCATATATCTCGGCTTCATTTAATCTCTTCAAATTGGGCAGATGAAACTTTTTTGCAAAGTTACCGGCCCCCACTATGCCGAATCTTATGTCTCCATCTCGCATTCCTGTTTTGTACTCCATCTCAACATATCTCTCTATCTTTTTTTCAATTCCGTATTCAATGAGAACGCCTATACCTTCTCCGTTTTTTATAACCTCATAGGCCTTTTCTGCGTTATTGTCTATCTTAAATATATGTGTTGTGAGTGGTTTAACATCTATTTTGCCAGATGAAATAAGTGATAAGAACGATTCCATATTTCTCCGTTCAGTCCATCTGACATAAGCAATCGGGTAGTCAATCCCACGCTCTTCATAGTCCGGGTCGTATCTGCCGGGACCGTAGGAGGTAGAGATGAGAAAGTCTCCCTCTTTTTCGTAGAACGGCCCTCGAGGTATATCCATCCCAACTGCCCCTACAACCACAATCTTTCCCTTTTTTCTTATCATCTTCAGAGCGTCTTCTACTGGTCTGTTGCTTTTTGTAGAGGCCGTTATTATTACGGCATCCACTCCTGCGCCCTTTGTAAAGTCCTCCAGCACGGAAAATATGTCTACAGTGGTGGAATGGTAAGCACTGATCCCTAGTTTTTCGGCAAAATGAACCTTATCTGGACTTATGTCAAACCCTATGACCTCTATTCCTGCCGCTACGAGAATCTGAGATGTTAGGAGCCCTACGAGTCCTAGTCCAATGACTGCAACCTTTTCTCCCACCTGCACCGCTGCCCTTCTAACACCTTGCATTGCTATTGCGCCCACGGTGGTATAGGCTGCTTCTTTCAGATTGACACCTTCCGGGACCCTGACACAGAGGTTTTCAGGGACTCTTACTATGTCAGCATGGGAAGCATAGCCGCCGCCACCACAGGCAACGCGGTTTCCTACGGATATGGATTTGATATTTTTCCCGATTTCAATAACAATTCCCGCAGAGGAATATCCCAGTATATTCGGCTCGTTGAGTTTTTCAGTTACTATCTTATATGCAGCGATTATTCCTTGGCTCTTCATTATTTCCTTCACCTTGTTGACCATTTCGGGCCGTCCTTTCTTCATCTCGCGTTGTAGGGCAAAAAGATCCTTTGAACGCATTTCTATGGAGTGCCGTTCTGTGCCGGCGCTTATGAGTGAGTACACATTCGCCACCAGAACCTCATTGTCCCCACACAAAGGAGCTGGAACTTCTTCCACTCTTATTGATTTTCTAACATTAACTATTTGCTTCATATACTCACCTTTCGATCGTATAAAAGGCTAGATAGGGCGAACATCATCCACGCCTGCCCCCATCTTATGTATGGGATATGGTTGATAAGGAAAGGCCACCTTTGGTAGTAAAAATATCCATCATGGCTCTGCATATTATCTATGGTCCAATCTGCAATTTTTCTGGCGAATTCTTCATCTTTCAATTTAGAAAAAGTTATCACTCCCTGTGCCTGATTGTGTATGTCCACAGGATACTTCTTCGGAAACCGATAGATGCTCATGCCATTGGGGTAAAAGAGTTTTTCTTTATAAAATGTTCTACCTGCGTCTATAACATCTTTGATTTCGTATTTTATATTTTTTGATATGCTGTTAAGCGAGTCAATAACAAAACCTTGGTGAAAATCAAATTGGAGTATTTCTTTATCGCTTTCGCTATATCCATATGCCCATGCCCCTCCTTCACTTTGGTTCTCTATAACATATTTTATTGCTTTTAGTATCGTTTTTCTTAATTGTTCATCTCCCGTTTCTTTGTAAATATGTGAAAGCAATTCGGCTCCCATCAAGCTTGCATTAAATATTCTTGTTCGGTCGTATGGTGTGTATGAAAAACAGAGATGTTCCTCTGTTTCGTATCTGTTAACTTCATTTAGTATGAACCTTCCTATGGACTTGACCTTTATTATGGAATCTTTACTGTCCGTGAGTTTATAGTGGAGGTAGAGTGATTTACCTATGGTTGATGAAACAACAATTGACGGGTAGAATGCTGGAAGGTAAAAACTCCTGCTCGCCCACGGAAAGTTGTAACCCCATGCATACTCTTTAAAGGAGGGAGACCTGAGTCTTTCAAGCATTAAAATAAGTTTCTCCGCTTTCTGCCGGTTCTCTTCCTCCCCGGTCGCTTCGTATATTTTCATATAAGATGCAGAGATAAGCCCAAGTCCTTTCGGGTTATACTCCTTTTTAACACCAAGAAGAGGACGCAGATTAATGGGAAAAAACTTCCCTGATTGTTGGATGTAAAATCGTGCGGTATTGCTTTTGAATTTGTTTATTGCAGGTGATGAAAGCAGGTCATAGGGGTCATAACCTTTGTAGTCCTCCGTCTCTATCCATTTTATGAGAGCTGTTAAAGACTCTTCTATTTTTTTCATTCTCATTCTCCTAACGCAATACCTATGATATGTTTTGCGCTGTTTCCATCCCCGAACACGACCTCCGCTCCTCTCATCTTATCCTCCAGCATCTTATTCTCCATTAACTCCCTTACCTTCTTCAGCACCACATCCGGCCCAACTCCCACGATTATGTTGGAACCGGCCGTAACGGTCTCCGGCCTCTCGGTATTGTCCCTCAGGGTGAAGCAGGGCAC